>DAONZY010000038.1:0-24917 GCA_035407085.1 Deltaproteobacteria bacterium
GCCACAACAACCACAGTGGAGCCGGGCACGTAAAAGGTCTGCAGATGGCTGCGCAGATCGTCCTGGCTGATAGCTTCAATACTTTCCAGCATGCCTATGGTTGGCATGCCCAGTGGGTGCCGCGGCCATAGCATGCGGCTGGTTATAGTGTCCGGGTTTACCTCGATCCCCAGTTCATTCAAGTCTTCCCTGGCTTCTTCCGAGATGATCCGTTTTTCTATATCAATCCCTTCAAGCATAGGCCTGAGAAGCATGGAGGCGAATATATCCATCCCTTTGCTGACCTGAAGCGGGTGGACCCGTGAGTAGAAACTGGTTGATTCGGCGTCGGTAGCGGCATTAGGAGCACCTCCAATGGCTTCGAAGGCGGTCTCTATCTCCAAAGAGGAGCGAAATTCTTCTGAGCCGCGAAACAGCATGTGCTCCAGAAAATGTGAAAGGCCTTCTCTGCCGGTGGGGTCGTTGCGGCCTCCTACCTTTATGTAAATAGCCAGTTCTGCGGCATGCAGGTGTGGCATTTCTACGCAGACGACGCGTAGTCCGTTGGGCAGCGTATGTTTGTAGGGGGTGATCATCAATAGGGTACCTTTTGTCGGGACTGTTTTATGTGAGGTGACTGCGTATGAGTTTTATCCTCTCGCGATACTGTTCTGCCGGGAGCAGCACTTCCTGGTGAGGCTCCGACCAGATCGGTCGCGGCCAGAGCGGATCGGAGGTAAAGCGTGGCACCAGGTGCCAGTGCATGTGAGGCACCATGTTGCCGAGTAGTTCATAGTTGATCTTGTCCGGTTGAAAAGCCTTGAAAAGCGCTTCAGCAACCTGGTTGATCTCCTCCACCAGCTCGAACCTGAGCTTTTGTTCCAGATGGAACAGCTCGGTGACGTGTTGTTTTAGAAACAGCAGTGTATAGCCGGTAAAATACTGGTCGCGGTTCAGGATTACATATGAGTGCTTCAATTCGATTATGCGTAGGTCGCTGTCGTCTTCCCATCTGCTGCACATGGGACAAGTGCTGATTGCGTCTGTCACGATGCTGCCTCCTTGGTTTGCTTCTCCCAGATGGTTTTCATTCGAGCCAGTTCTCTGCCGTCATCTGCATTGATGATCCTGTGCAGGCATTGGTAACGATGATCTGTATCGCTGGTTGTACATAGAGACAGTACTGTGTTGCCGTACAATGCTTCGGATTTGAAGGCCATATCCAGTTCTTTCAGGTTGCCTGTAGCAACTTTATCGGCGACTGTTTCCAAAGCCCATATGGCGTACACCACGTTGTTGACATGGCCGTTAATGTCCAGGTCGCTTCTCAGTACCCTGAAACGCAGCTGATTGTCAGCAGCTTGATCCGGAAAAGATGGCAGCGGTTCAAGCGGCTCAACAATGGCTTTCTTTTCAAACAGTCGGTATGCCGGCAGGCAGTCATCCAGCTTGACTGGTTTGCGGGTAGAAAGCCTGACTACCGCCCACACGCTGGTTGCTTGTGCTGAAATGTCTCCTTCAGAACCGCAGATTTCAAATTCACGGCAGGAGAAAGCGCCCTTACGGGTGGATGGCCAGGTGTGTATATGGATATGTTGGCCTGCCCGGTAGGGGTAACTCATGGTGAGACGCAGCCGGGAAAGCACCCAGGTAAGTCCTTGTTCGCGCAGCTTGGCAACAGATACCCCCAACTTTAAAGCGTGCAGGCCGGCAGCATCCTGCAGGCAGTGCAGCAGGGCGGAAGTTTTATAGTCACCCCGGCAGTCGAGTTCATGGTACCTGATGGGAAAAGTTGTGTTGAAAGTCCTATCCATTTGCATTATGTTTTAGGTACCCTGTTCTTTTTAAAGTGAGTGATAAACAGGTTGCGGCAGCTATATCGTCGCCAACCAAAGTCACCAAATAAATACACAAAACACATATAAAGTGAACAAAAAAAAGCCCCGGTTTGTGTGCCGGGGCTTTAAGGAGTGCCTGCAGCGCTGGCTGCAGGCTAACTAGGGCAACCCTCTTTGCAGTGGGATACCGGACGGATTCTGAATCGTTCTGTCCACATACGAGTCGCTCCTTTCTTTTGGATTTAAATCCAATAGGATGTTTTTTATCTTAATTGTTTTCCGCTGATTGTCAATAGCAGAAAAAACAATGATCGTGGCGAGGATGACGAGAATTTATCTGGGGAAAAACTTTTCTTGACCCGTTGTTGTAGAGTTGATATAGTGTTGCGACAATAGCTCCTGCAGTTAGGGGTAGTATGTGTAAGCAATTGATTAATAGCGATGTTTTAGTTGTCCTGGTCAAGGTTTCCGTGGTTGAAGTGCTTAGCTTGAATGGTTAGAATCTGCATTGCCGATACTCATAAATGAATGCTGACAACATCTGGTTTTTTTGTTAGTTGTGCCATTTGGCAGTAATTAAATTTATTTTTGCAAAAGGAGAATTCAATGGCTTCAAGAACTTTGCGCGTACTCGTTGGTAAACCTGGGCTGGACGGTCATGATCGTGGTGCTAAGATTGTTGCTCGCGCATTTCGCGATGCAGGTTTTGAGGTTATCTACACCGGTCTGCATCAGACCCCTGAGCAGATTGTTGCTGCTGCTATTCAGGAAGATGTTGACTGTGTTGGTCTGTCCATTCTTTCCGGCGCACATAACACCCTGCTTCCTCGCGTAACACAGTTGCTTCAGGAAAAAGGCGTCAAGGACATCAAGGTGTTCGGTGGCGGCGTTATTCCTGAAGATGACATCCCAGGCCTGAAAGCTGCAGGCATCAGCGCAGTTTTTACTCCAGGTACTTCTACTGAAGACATCGTCAAGTGGGTTAATGAGTCCATCAAACCCAGAGCTTAATACTTTCTTTAGCTTTGTGTGGCGGTAATCAACTAAAGCCGGGTAGGGACTTGTGCCCGCCCGGCTTCTTTGCATCTGCAAGAAGTGATTAAGGCATCAGCCGAATGGCTGATGTAATAGTGCCATGCAATCCGGAGAAACCGACCACCAGCTTGTCCCTTGGTCTCTCCCTCCCTGTGCAGTTTCCTCTTCTCGGTGCCATCAGTAAAATTCTGGTGGTGATACCGAGGCCAGTGACAGCTTTCCAGGCAGTGTTCTTCCTGTTGAGCAACTGTGATCTAAACCCTTTTGTTGCGCGGGCAGTAACATGCGCTCTGCCTGTGGTACCACAGAAATGTCAATAATATTATAATACTAAGGACAGGAGCAACTATATGGCACTAGCAGAGATGGTTCTCAAGGGGGATGTTCGCTCGGCTGCCAGGCTGATGCGCGACATTGATGACAATATTCCCAGCGCTGTAGAAGAGTTGAAGCATTTGTATACTAGCACTGGCAATGCCTATGTGATCGGGATCACGGGGCCTCCGGGGGCAGGTAAGTCTACTCTGGTCGATCAGCTGACGGCAACATTCAGGGCAAGGGGCAAGACGGTCGGGATTGTGGCCATTGACCCGACAAGTCCTTTTACTGGTGGTGCAATCCTGGGTGACCGCATCCGCATGAACCGCCATGCCACCGATGAAGGTGTGTTTATACGCAGTCTTGGCACACGCGGTGCCCTTGGCGGCTTGTCGCGTTCAACATCTGACGTGGCGCTGGTCATGGATGGCTTTGGTATGGATATCGTTATCATCGAAACAGTCGGGGTTGGCCAGGATGAGGTGGACATTGTCAAAACTGCACATACCACATGTGTTGTGATGGTGCCGGGCCTGGGCGATGATATTCAGGCGATCAAGGCCGGTATTCTGGAAATCGGCGATGTGTTTGTAGTCAATAAGGCGGATCGGGAAGGTTCTGACCGGACAGCACGCGAACTGGAAACCATGCTCGACATGAGAAAGCCGGCGGAAGGCAGCTGGCATCCGCACGTGATGAAGGCGGAAGCTGCGCGTGGTGTCGGGATTGAGGCCCTTGTGGATGAAATCATGGCTCACCGTGAACACCTTTTCTCAACCGGACAGATAGAAGAGTTCCTGCGTATGCGCAATTCTATGCATTTCATGGATATTCTCAGGGACAGCCTGATTAAAAGGGTGACGAGCTTTATGGAAAAGGATGGTACCATGGAGAAAGTTGTTGCTGGCATGATTAATCACAGCACTGATCCGTATTCTGCATCTGAAGATGTAATCAGCAAAATGATAGGCGATAAATAGCAGTTACCGGCAGGCCTCCCAGCTAACCATTTCTGCATAAAAGTAGTTGCCTTGTTTTTAATTGCCGGCGGCACTGATTGCCGCCGGCAAAACTACCCCAAGTCCTCAGTTTGTGTTCATTGATGTTCAGACCGATTTTAGGCGCTTGTGCCGTGTGGTTTTAATTCGATTGAATAATTCCGTTTTTGTTCTATACTTTGATCTCGTACAAATTGCCTGCCGGGCCTGAGTGGAGGATTGCATGACCTTGACAGAAATTTCCATGATGCTGATTGCATGTGCCGGACTTATACTGGTTTTTGCTCTAGTCCCAACGTTGCTGGCTGTAAAGCGTACGGCGGAGTCTGTTGGCCAACTGACTGAGATGGTTAGGACGGAGTTGAAGCCAACCATTCAGGAGCTGACGGGCCTTGTGTCAGAGCTTAAGACGATAAGTCGTGATTTGGGAGAAAATACGGGTGATGTCAAGTGCTTTCTGTCGGCCATTGGCGAAACGGGGAACAGCTTGCATGCAATAAATAGCAGTGTTAATGCGGTAACCGGCATGATCGGGACTGCTTCAGCCTGGATGGCCGGGGCCAAGGTTGCAGGTAAATTTGTGTTGCAACGGTATCTCAACAAACTGGGAGGTAAATAGCCATGTCTGATGAAAAAGGGATTTCTGCAGGTGCAGTGCTGGTTTCATTTGTTGCGGGTGCTGCAATTGGTGCCGGGTTGGCACTTTTGTATGCCCCCAAAAGCGGGATTGAGATGCGTGAAACCTTGTCGGATTTTACTGAGGATGCTGTAGACAAGATCAAGGAATACACCAAAGAAGCTCAGGAAAAAATCAAAACAGCAATTGAAGACAGTAAGGAAACCATCGCAGAAAAGAAATCAATCCTAGCTTCTGCCATAGAGGCTGGCCGTGAGGCCATGCAGAAGGAAAAGGAACGTAACGCCAGCGCATAGCATGTCTAGAGAAAATTAATGTCAAAAGCCCACTACGGTGGGCTTTTTGTTATGAGGCATGATGATCCGTCATTCCAGGTTAAAAAGGATTCTGGTATCTGTAAGGATGCTGTCGACTGCATTCAGGGAAGATCGCTGCATGACATATGCATCGGCGCTAGCCTTCTCAAGCATGTTTTCAATGGTACCATTCCTGATCATCATATTTTCCGTACTCAAGGCACTCGATCTGCAATCCACTCTTTCTCCTGCAGTGCTATCAAATCTTTCGGTTGGTTCAAGCGAGATCGTTGCCACCCTTCTCAGGTATATTGCTAATGCCAAGTTCAGCTCCTTGGGGATTATCGGTCTTATGACGATATTTCTGTCGGTCATGCTGACCTTGGCAAGTGTAGAAGATGCTTTCAATATGATCTGGGGGCTTGATTCCGGTAAGGCATATCATCACAAATTTCGAGATTATCTGATTGTTATTCTGGGCATACCTTTGATGATTGCCCTGGCAGCCAGTATAACAACCATGCTTCAGGATCAGGCTGTGGTGCAGTGGTTTCTGGATCTGCCGATGCTGGGTAGAACCATGTTCACGCTGTTTGCGCTGATGCCATACCTGAGTGTGTGGATCGCAATGTTTGGTTTGTACAAATTCATACCGAATGTGCGGGTGAAAACCGAGAATGCCCTGATTGGTGCGGTGCTGGCTGGCACCTTTCTTCAGCTGGTTCAGTGGGCATTCATTCATTGTCAGATATTAATCGGTCGAACCCATGTGATCTATGGCGCCCTCTCGCTGCTGCCATTTTTCATGCTTTGGGTTTTTACCGGCTGGATGATCGTCCTGGCAGGGATGGAACTGGTGTGTCATCTTCAGGGCGGCAAGGTAACACTTGAGACTTCCGAATAGCCGGTTATGGTAGTTCTATCTGTTTTAACTGATTGATAATACGGTTATTTGCATTAATTGACTTTGCCCGGCATCTCAACTATAATTTCTCACCCATGTTAATATCCTTGAAAACATATGTGATCACAGCAGTTCTGGTTATCATGGCTGGCTTCCGCTCAGCATGCGCTGCTGACACGGGTCCTTCAATTCTTTCCGAGCTGACCCGCAGCGGTGTTGTTGCACAGTCCGGAGCTGTCAAGAGTGGCTCCCTGTTGCATGAGCTTACAACATCGGTCGCTGCAGAGACCGTTGAAGGCCAGGTGCTGGCGGAGGATGTCACCGAAAACGGTGAGCTTTTTGCCCTGGACGAATTGACAGGAAAGCAGGAGGATGTCGCCGGGCTCGAAATGCCAGAAGACGAGCTGCCGTTGTCCGACATACCCTTGACCCTAAACAGCAAGGTCGAATATTTTATTTATACCTTTCAGACCAGGGCCAGAACATCCTTTGCGCGCTGGCTATCCCGCTCCAGTCGTTATGTTCCGCTGATGAAGGAAATACTCAGACGTGAGGGGATGCCTGAAGATCTCGTGTATGTGGCCATGATCGAGAGTGGTTTCCAGTTAAATGCACGTTCCTGGGCCAGTGCCGTAGGCCCATGGCAGTTCATGTCCGCCACCGGCCGCCGTTACGCGCTGCGCATAGATCAGTGGATTGATGAGCGCAAGGATCCGGTCAAAGCTACAACTGCGGCAGCTCTGTACCTCAAGGAATTGCACGGCATGTTTAATGGTGACTGGTATCTGGCGGCAGCTGGTTATAATGCCGGAGAGAACAAGATAATCAAGGCCATGAACAAATACAGCAGCGCAGACTTTTGGCAGATCTCGGAAGGGTCCTACCTGAAACGGGAAACCAAGGAATACGTGCCAAAGCTGCTGGCTGCCGCCATTATTGCAAAGGATCCGGCTCGGTATGGTTTTTCTGACATTGCCTACCTGCCTCCGGTTGAATTCGAGACTGTCAGGATCGCCTCACAGACAGACCTGGAGCTGGTTGCAAAATTGGCTGGTACTACCTATGAAGCGATTCAGGGGTTGAATCCGGAGCTGAGGCATTGGTGCACTCCGCCGGACTATCCGGGCTATGAGCTGAAGCTGCCCAAAGGCACCAAGCGTTTGTTTGAGGAAGGATATGCCAATATTCCTCCGGAAAAGCGCTTCACAGAAAAGCCGTTCTACACACGTTATACAGCCCGCAAGCGTGATACATTGACCTCTGTCGCTCGGCGCTTCCAAATCAGCCCGCAGGTGCTGGCTGAAATCAATGGGATTGGCAGGAAGAGCCGTATTGTCGGGAAAACGCTGATTGTCCCTGCCTTGAAGAATAAGGCCATTGCAGCAAAAGCGCCTGTACCTGCGGCCACCAAAACCAGCCATCACCGGCAAACCCGCTATTACAAGGTGAAAAAGGGAGACACCATTTATTCGTTATCCAGACAGTTCAAGGTGCCTGCACGTTTATTGTTGGCCTGGAACAACCTGAAGGGGAAATTTGTGCTCAGACCAGGCCGCAGCCTGATCGTGGCGCGCGGCGAACAAAAATCCGGAAAAACGGCAGTACCCAGAAGCTGATAGTAAATCTCTATTAACAGTGCAAACAGTTGCATGAAAGGAACGCTTGATGTTTAACATTCTGATCTCTGTAGGCTGTGGAGTCGCCGTATTCCTGATCATGGTGCTTGGTTTTAACCTGGTCTGGTGGGGGGCTCTGCTGACAGCTTTGGCGGTAGTTGCGGTGGTGATGGTGGTGCTGGTCAAACTGATAATTAATAAAATTATGGCTGTTAATGATGCGGCTGCCAAGGATTTGCAGGCCCAGCGCATTGACAAGGCCATACGTGATCTTAAGGATGCTATCAAGAAGTACAGCCGCTGGCAGATATATGTGGAAGGTCAGCTGAATGCCCAGATTGGCAGCATCTACTATATGCGCCGTGATTTTTCCAGTGCATTTCCCCACTTGGAAAAATCCTTCGTCAGAAACTGGGTTTCCATGGCCATGCTGGCGATCTGCTACATGAAGCGCCAGAAAAAGGGGAAGATGATTGAAACCTTTGAAAAGGCTGTGCGTTGGACCACCAAGGAGCCACTGCTCTGGAATGTTTATGCTTACTGCCTGAACGAATCTGGAGAACCGACCAAGGCCCGTGAAGCGCTGGAAAGAGGTATCAGAAAATTGCCTAGTAATGTGGCCTTGAAGGAAAATATGGAACAATTGAAACAGGGCAAGAAGATGAAGATGCGTGACTATGGAGATATGTGGTACCAGTTTCATCTGGAGAGCCTGGGGGCGCTGCAGAAGCACCAGATGGCGGCGATGGGCGGTCGCATGCAGCGTCGCAAAGTTGTCAGGCGATAAGGGTCAGCCACAATACACAAAAGCCGTCGCAAGACGGCTTTTGTCGTTCTCACTCTGCAGTCATGAATCAGTTTTCTTTTGCCAGAGACGTTGTTTTGCAGGTATGATTGCGCATTAAAAAACGTTGCTGAACGTTTTGACAGAAACTGAATTACAGGACATACAACCGATGGCTACAGAAGAGCATAATAAGGAAAAAATCACTAAGGAACTGCAGGGAATGGCCTTGGCATCCCTGGGTGTTTTCATTCTGCTGTCGTTCGTGACGTTCAGGGCGGCGGATGTGTCCTGGAACAGCTATTCCAACCTTGGCGGGGTCCAAAACCTGGGAGGACGCTTCGGCGCCCAGGTGGCCGATCTGTTTTTCAGCTGTTTTGGTCTGGCCTCCTATCTGATCCCAATGGCGCTGCTTTACATGGCCTATACGCTTTTCCGCTTCAAGGAGATCCGCCTGCGCTCCTACAAACTCGTGGCTGGTCTGGGTCTGCTCTACTCCGTGGCATCCATTTTTTCCTTGTTCCGCACTACCACATTTCTGTTTGGCCAGGAGGTTGCCACCGGTGGTCTGGTAGGAAAGGTGACGGTTGGATTTCTAAAAGGGGCGCTGGGGATTAGCGGCACTCTGCTGGTGCTGTTGCCCATGTTCGCCGCCTCGGTGATGGTGCTGTCCAGATTTTCTTTTCTGCTGTTTGCCGGTTGGTGGTTTGATAATATCAAGTCCAGGCTGGTCGCCTGGAAGGAGCGTCGAGAGGTTCTGCGCAAGGAGGAACAGCGTATCAAGGCCAAAAGTGAGGGGTTGCCGGAGCCGGTCAGCGGCCCCGTAATCAATGCACCTGCGCCACCGGCTGTACGTTCCAATCTATTTAAAAAGGAAAAAGAGAAGAAAAAAGAGGCTGAAAAAACGGCTGCAATTCAGGAGGCCTTCGAGTTTATCAGGGCAGATGGTGATTTTCGCACTCCACCGTTCTCCCTGTTGGATAACCCGCCTGCACAGGAAAAAAAGCTGGATCGTGACGCGCTGGCCATGAACGCCCGGCTGCTTGAAAAGAAGCTCAAGGATTACGGTATCGATGGCGAGGTCGTAGAAATATGCCCCGGTCCGGTCATTACCATGTATGAGTATTCTCCGGCTCCAGGCATCAAGATCAGCAAGATTGCCGGTCTGGCCGATGACCTGACCATGGCGCTGCAGGCCATGTCGATCCGCATCGTCGCCCCGATTCCAGGCAAGGGGGTGGTTGGTATCGAGGTGCCTAACCGCGACCGTGACATGGTCTTCCTCAGTGAAATTTTCAACTGTGACACCTTTCATCACAACAAATACAAACTACCGCTGGCTTTGGGTAAGGATATTGCCGGCCAGCCTGTCATCGCCGATCTTTCCAAGGCGCCCCATCTGCTTGTAGCCGGCGCTACCGGCATGGGTAAGTCCGTGTCCATCAACACCATGATCCTCTCCCTGCTGTATACGGCGACACCCCGAGATGTGCGCATGATCATGGTGGATCCCAAGATGCTGGAATTTTCCATGTATGAGGGGATACCGCATCTGCTTTTGCCGGTAGTGACGGAGCCCAAGAAGGCTTCGCTGGCGCTGAAATGGGCCGTAAATGAGATGGAACGTCGTTACCGTCTGCTCTCCGACAAGGGTGTGCGCAACATCGAGTCTTACAACAAAAAGCTGGCGGCTGAATCGGAAGAGCTGGCAGAGCTTAGGAGTCTTCCTGAGGCGGAGATCATCGAGGAACTGGAAGAGCTTATCGAAGAAGATGACGGCGCAGTAGCAGAGCCGATGCCGTTTGTCATGGATGACAACGAGGCGCTGGAGCATACCCATCTGCCATACATCGTGGTCATAGTGGACGAGCTGGCGGACCTGATGATGGTGGCCGGTCGCGAGGTGGAGGAACACATCGCCAGACTGGCCCAGAAGGCGCGTGCCTCGGGTATTCACCTGATCCTGGCTACCCAGCGCCCCTCGGTTGATGTCATCACCGGATTGATCAAGGCCAACCTGCCGACCCGCATTGCCTTCAAGGTTTCCTCAAAGGTAGATTCCCGCACCATCCTCGACGGCAACGGGGCCGAGGCACTCCTGGGCATGGGTGACATGCTTTACATGCCGCCGGGCACGTCGCTCATCCAGCGCCTGCATGGTTCCTTTGTTTCCGATGCCGAAGTGCAGCGTGTGGTGGACTTTCTTAAAAAACAGGGCAAACCGGTTTACGAAAAATCGATTATGGAAATGAAGGATACGGACGAGCGCGACGGTGCAGCCGAAGACGAGGAGTTGGACGAGCGTTGGGAAGATGCCCTGCGTGCGGTGGCCGAGACACGTCAGGCATCCATCTCCATGATCCAGCGCAAGCTGCGTATTGGCTATAACCGCTCGGCCAGGATGGTTGAGATGATGGAGCGCGAAGGTATGATCGCTCCCAGCGACGGCACCAGTAAGCCGCGCGAGATCTTCATGGATGTGGTCAATGCCTACCTCAATTCCCAGTTCACCAAGAGGTGAACCAGTCATGCATACCTTTAAGGCTGCGGCCATTCAATTCAATGTAAATACAGGCGATGTGGACAAGAACCTGGCATATGTCAGGGACGCGCTGAAACGCTTGGCTGACCAGGGTGTCCGGCTGGTGGTGCTGCCGGAGATGTGGTCCAGCGGATTTGCCTACCGCGCGCTGAACCAGCTGGCTTTGCGAAGCGCCGAGATTGCTGAGGAACTGCAGCAACTCAGCAAAACATACGGCATGGTTATCTGTGGCAGCATGCCGGAACCTGACGGTGACAAGGTCTTTAATACCGTGTTTCTGGTGGACAATGGCCGGCTGGCCGGCGTGTACCGCAAACTGCACCTGTTCACGCTGTTGGGTGAGGATCGGGCCTTCTCGGCCGGTGACAGCAGTCTGGTCGCTGATACCACGGTCGGCAAGCTGGGTGTGGCGATCTGTTATGACATCCGCTTTCCCGAACTTGCCCGGAAAATGGCGCTGGAGGGGGCGCAGATTATCTGTGTGCCGGCCCAGTGGCCTAAGCCCCGTGACGAACAGTGGCGCACGCTGATTCGTGCCAGGGCGATAGAAAATCAGCTTTTTGTTGTTTCCTGCAACGCCTGCGGCGTGATTGGCAAGCTGGATTTTTTCGGCATGAGCATGATTGTGGCGCCGGCGGGAGAGGTGCTTGCCGATGCGGGAGAGCAGCAGTGCGAGATTGTAGCCGAGCTGAATATGGATGCAATGGCCGACTATCGCGCGCACATCCCCTGTTTCAACGACCGCCGTCCTGAGTGCTATTGAGTTTGCGGAGGGATGCAATTAACAATCGGTGTTCGGATATGTCCATCGCCATCATTGCCATAACGCGTAATGGCGCCCGGTTGGGCAAAAAACTGCAACAGGGTTTGATAGATGCCCAGCTCTATGTGTCAGCCCGCTACACCGGCCAGGCCGGTTCGAAAGCCAGGCATTTTGATCCGGGAACGCTGGGTCAGCTGGTGGCAGAACTCTGGCCTGCAGTTGATGGCATTGTATTCATCATGGCTACTGGTATCGTTGTACGCATGATTGCCCCCCACCTGAAATCAAAGGACTCTGACCCTGCAGTAACAGTTCTGGATGATAGCGGCAAATTTGCGATTTCCCTGCTCTCCGGGCATCTGGGGGGGGCCAATGCTCTGGCTGAGCGCTGTGCCTTCATCATTGGTGCAAGGCCGGTGATCACGACCGCTACCGATGCCAATGGGCTACCATCCTTTGATATGCTGGCCAAGGAGCAGGGGTGGGTGATCGAGGACATTTCCCGGATCAAGCTGCTTAACAGCATGCTGCTGGATGACGAGAAAATTGCCGTTGTGGATGATAGCGGTAAGACCCGCAGCTGGTTTTGTGGCCGTGGCCGCCTGTCGTATTTCGAAACCCTTGCCGACGCCATCAACAGTAAGGCCAAAGGTCTCTTGTTTGTCAGCAGCCACTATTTCCCAGAGCGCTCTTTACCGGAAAATCTGTTGATCCTCAGACCGCGCAATCTGGTTCTAGGTATCTGTTGCAAAAACGGCACTTCCAAGGATGAGATGGAAGAGTATGTCTGTCGCCAATTGCGGCGCATCTTCATTGCCTTCAAGAGTGTTGCGTTGGTCGTTTCAGTCGAGGCATGCAGAGGTGAGGTCGGGCTGGTTTCATTTGCGCAGCAACATGCGCTGCCGGCTGTTTTTTATAGCAGTGATGAACTGAGCCATGTGTCTGTTTCGCCAGAGCGTGTCTTGACTGAAGCGGCTGCAGCGGCGGTTCTGGCCTCGAGTGGCGGACAATTGCTGCTGTGCGAGGCCAATTCGGCCAACATCACCCTGGCGCTAGCGGAGATAAGAGAGCCAAAACATGTCGACCCAACTTAAAAAGCCGTTGATGGCCATTACCATGGGAGATCCTTGTGGCATCGGACCGGAGATTGTTGTTTCTGCACTGTCCACGCCGGAGGTGCGGGACTATTGTATACCTTTTGTTGTCGGTGACCCAGCTGCCATTCGGCGTGCAATTGCCGTCTGTCGTGAAGAACTCGAAATCAGTGAAATAGCAGAACCTGGCGAGGCCCGTCTTTTGCCTGCCAGAACAGTTGCGTTGCTACCGATTTCCAGTCTTGCCGATGCAGACATGCGCTATGGCCAACCGACTGCTGCCAGTGGAGATGCTGCTTTCCGTTATATCTGTGCTGCTGCACAGTATTGTCTGTCCGGATGTGTGTCGGCCATGGTCACCGCACCGATCAACAAAGAGGCCATGAACCGTGCCGGCCATGACTTTCATGGCCATACCGAACTGCTGGCAGAACTGTGCGGTACGAAGGACTTTGTGATGATGCTGGCCGGGGATGTGCTACGGGTCAGCCTGGTGACCATCCATGAAGCGCTTGCTGATGTGCCTGGCCTGATAGACCAAGAGAAGATATTGAAGACCATCCGGGTGACCAATGACAGTATGCGTCTGTTGCTAGATAAGCCGAGGCCTCGCATTGCCGTGACTGCGCTGAACCCCCATTGCGGTGAGAATGGAATGTTCGGGACAGAGGATGAAGAGATTATCCGGCCGGCTGTGCAGATGGCCCGGGGCGAAGGTATCGATGTCAGTGGCCCCTTGGCTGCTGATACACTGTTCCATTTTGCCGCAAAAGGGGCATACGATGCGGTGGTGGCCATGTATCACGACCAGGGGTTGATTCCTCTTAAGCTCCTGCATTTCGATGACGGGGTCAATATTACACTGGGGTTGCCGATTATCCGCACCTCAGTGGATCATGGCACCGCCTATGATCTGGCCGGCAGCGGCAGGGCTTCCGAGCGCAGCATGCTGGCCGCCATACGCATGGCCGCCAGCATGGCCAACAACAGGTGTGTTCTGGCGGTTGGGTAAACACATTGTAGTAGATGTATCTCGTGCTAAAACAAAAAATGGCATCCCGAAATGGATGCCATTTTTGCTTACAGTAAACCGTCTGTGTAATTACTTGGCTACGGTTTCAGCCATTTTGATGACGATGTCTTTGTAGGGGTTGGCAAACAGCAGGATCAGGCTGATAACCAGAACGTAGATTGCCAGAGACTCGATCATGGCCAGACCGATCATCATGGTGGTGAGAATTTTGCCGGAAGCGCTCGGGTTACGGGCAACACCTTCAACTGCGCCCCTGATGGCAAAACCCTGGGCAAAGCCGGTACCGATTGCTGCCAGACACATACCAATACCTGCTACGATGACACACACTGTAAAAAAGCTCATTCTTATACCTCCAACGTGGTTTTGATTGTCCTAAACAGTATAGGACTAAAAAATAAATTTAGTGGGCTTCTTCAACAGAGCCCTGAATGTAGATCATGGCCAGTAGCATGAAGACGAATGACTGGATGAACGACACCAGCACGCCCATCAGCATCATCGGCAACGGAGCGAAGAAAGGCGCGAGACCGAAGAAGACCATCAGCACCAGTTCATGACCATTCATGTTACCGAAAAGACGCAATGAAAGCGAGAGCGGGCGGCTCATATGACCGATAACCTCGATGAAAAACATAATCGGTGAGAGCCACCAGATCGGGCCCATAAAATGTTTTACGTAGTGGAATCCGTGCTCCTTGATGCCAACGATGTGAGTGGCGAGAAAAACGACAATTGCACAGGCGGCGGTGGTGTTCAGATTGGCCGTTGGAGGATAGAAGCCGGGAACCAGTCCGATCAGGTTCGAAACCAGGATGAAAAGCGCTAACGTTGCAATCAGTGGAAAGAATCGGCGGCCCTGTTCCCCCATGTTATCCACGATCATCTTTTCGATGGTATCTACTACAACTTCAACAAAATTCTGAAAGCCGCTAGGGATGGTTTTGATATTCCTGGTTGCCAGCATGGATACAACCAGCAGCAGGGCAATAACCACCCAGGTGTATATGATTGCATCGGCACCAGCACCGGTGATATGAAATGGCTCCAGGAGCTTTTTGAAATGTTCCAGCAGAAGTAAAGGATGAATCATGATGCTACCCCCCAGAATGTGCTGATAAAAAAAGGGAAAATCCCATTATTGTTATGATTACAGATGAAAGTCCTGCCAGCAGCCCGGTGATCAAAAAATAACCGGAGGTGATCGCCAGATATAACAAAATTGCGGTCACGGTAAGACGCATGATGAAGCGGAGCTGCGCATATCTTACCGGTGCGGTTGGAGCGCCAAATATAATGCGATTTAGCATATGGCGCATCCATAAAAAATTCATGACGGCGATGCTGCCACCGGCAAGAATACTGATGCCGAGTCTGGCAGAATACAGGAAGGTACTGCCAATGGCCAGCACTGCTGTAAATAGTATTGAACTTATGAGTGTGAAGGCGTAGAGGTTCTCCTTATTTAATGTCGCCTTCATCTTTTTTGATCTCCCTGCGAGCAATCACATATATGTTATTGAACCCGGCTGCGATGCCGAATAAGAGAAAAATGTGAAAAAGCCAGGGGCTGGTTCCCAGCCAGCGATCCAGCGCCAAGCCAAACCATGCGCCGATTGCGATGGCCAGGGCGAATGAAATGCCCATGCTCGAAACGGTTGCCAAACTACGAAAGAGCTCTTTATTGTCCTGTGCCATATATGATTGCCAGTGTTACGCAAAATCGTTACTTTTTAACATGCCGCCAGACAGTGTGTCAAACAAATAAACGTTGTTTCAGGCGAGCTGTTGGAAGCATGCTGCCGCAGCTTCAATGGTCATGGAGATATCACATTCACTGTGGGCGCTCGACATGAATGCTGTTTCAAACTGGGAGGGTGCCAGATAGACGCCCCGTTCCAGCATGCCCCTGAAATAGCGGGCAAAAGCTTTGGTGTCGCAGTTTGAGGCACTCTGCCAGTCGTAGACTTCATGGGGGGTGAAGAAGGTACAGAACATGCTGCCGACACGCGTACAGTATACAGGGCAACCCGCCTTTCTGGCCGCCTCAGCGATGCCTGCAGCAAGTGTCTGGCTCCTTTCTTCCAGCAGATCATAGTAACCTGGCTGTTGGAGGAGCTTGAGGGTGGCGATACCGGCGGACATGGCCAGCGGGTTTCCGGACAATGTGCCGGCCTGATAGACGCCGCCGTGCGGTGAGAGCATTTCCATGATCTTTTTGCTGCCGCCGAACGCCCCAACAGGCAGACCGCCGCCGATGATCTTGCCCAGGGTCGTCATGTCGGGCGTCACCCCGTAAAGGGTTTGTGCCCCTCCGTAGGCAACCCGGAAACCTGACATGACTTCGTCAAAAATCAGGATGATGCCGTGATCGGTGCATATCTGGCGCAGTCCTTCCAGAAAACCCTCCCGGGGAGGCACCGTTCCCATATTGCCGGCGACCGGTTCCACGATGATGCATGCAATACTGTTTCTGTGTGTCTCTACCAGTGTTCTGACGGAGTCGAGGGAATTGTACTCGGCGGTCAATGTGTGGCGCGCCAGATCGGCAGGGACGCCGGGAGAGTCGGGCACACCGAAGGTGGCTGCGCCGGAACCCGCCTTGACCAGCAGCGAGTCGGCATGACCATGGTAGCAGCCGGAAAACTTGATGATATCGTCTTTGCCGGTGTGGGCCCGTGCCAACCGTATGGCACTCATGGTGGCCTCGGTACCTGAATTTACCATGCGCACCATCTCAATCGAGGGTACGGCAGCGATGATCATTTCCGCCAGGGTGATTTCCAGCTCTGTCGGTGCGCCGAAGCTGGCACCGTTTCCGGCTGCCTGCCTGATGGCTTCAACTATCTGCGGATGGCAGTGTCCAAGTATCATCGGGCCCCAGGAACCGACATAGTCGATATAGCTGTTGTTGTCGGCATCCACAATACTGCTGCCGCTTGCCTTTTTGATAAACAGGGGGTTGCTTCCGACTGACTTGAAGGCGCGTACCGGGCTGTTGACCCCGCCGGGGATTGACGTCTGTGCCTGACAAAACAACTGGCACGAGTTGGCTGTGTTCAATGGATTGTCCTGGTGTGAAAGGAATCTGTGAATAAAGAAACTGGCTTACTCTGTTATCATGTGCCGGTAAAACTTGTCAAGCCGGGTGGGGTGAGCGTGATCGGGTGTGTAAGCCTTGCCATGCCAGTAAAAAACGATTGCAGACGGCATTGAATAGTGTTACCAAGCTGGAAACTTCAATTGACGAGGATGCGCATGACACAGCAGACAGGTGATCTTCATTATGCGGTATCAATAGTAGGCAAGGATCAGCCCGGTATTGTGGCAGGAGTTGCCGAGGCTCTTTACCGGCTGGGATGCAATATTGCCGACTCGAGCTGTACAATGCTGGGTGGTGAGTTCGCGATGATTCTGATCGTTTCCCATGTCAGGCCATTCAACAAGACGCGCCTGATCGATGAGCTGAAGCCGGCCTGTGACAGGTTGGGTACGTCGCTGGCGGTCAGGCCGCTCCAGATTGATGAGGTGTATCGCCATGAACCTCAGGGTGAAATATGTCTTGTTTCTGTATACGGGGCCGATCAGCCCGGCATTGTCTATCGTGTAACCAGTGAACTGTCTGAACGCGGCATAAACATTACGGATCTGGCAACCAAACTTGTCGGCACGGCTGAAGAGCCGGTTTATGTCATGATGCTTGAGGCCGCACTGCCGGAGGGACAATCTCCTGAAAGTGTCGAGCGGCTGCTTTGTGATCTTAAAAAGGAGTTGAACGTGGAAATTGGCGTACGGATTGTCACGCCGGTATCCCTTTAGTTGACATGTCTATTCAGCCTATTTTGCGCTACCCCCATCCGGTTTTGAAAAAAATCAGTCATGAGGTTGACAGCCTGGACGACAGCATCAGGTCGCTGGTACAGGATCTGGTTGATACCATGCGTGCCGGACCCGGTTCGGTAGGCGTTGCTGCGCCACAGGTCGGTGTGACCCTGCGTGTCTGCGTTGTGGATGTTTCCGGCAGTAAAAACGGCCGTGATAATAACCATGGCCTGTTATGTATGATCAATCCTGAAATTGTTGACCGGTCTGGCAGCACCGTCATGCGTGAGGGCTGCATGAGTGTTCCCGACTATACCGGTGATGTGGAGCGGTCAACATCTGTAACAGTGCGCTTCACAGAGCCTGACGGCAATGTCAGGCAGGTGGAGGCCAGCGGTTTCGAGGCAATTGCGATCCAGCATGAAATGGATCATCTGGACGGTCTGCTGTTTCTGGACCGGGTGGTCAGTGTCAAGACTGGCCTGTTTCGCAGAAAGAACTACCGTTAGGCTTGCAGGCCGACCTTGGCCTGCGTTATTCCGGACAGGAGGATAGGATGTCAGAACAGCTTGCGTTGCCAGAACAGCAGGAGTTGCTCAGGATTGCCCGCGACACGATTGTGAGCCATGTGGAGAACGGCAAGGTTCCAGTGGTGGAGTCAGATTCCCCGGCTCTGCAGACCAAAAGCGGCTGTTTTGTAACCATCAAGCAGCAGGGGGGACTGAGGGGCTGTATCGGCAATTTTGTTTCCGACATACCGCTTTACCGTCTTGTGCAGGAGATGGCCGTCGCGGCGGCGACCCAGGACCCTCGTTTTTACCCGATGAAACAAAACGATCTTGCGGATTTTTCACTGGAAATATCCGTGCTCTCGCCCTTGAAGAGGGTTTCCGTGATAGACGAGATTGAGGTTGGCATCCACGGCCTCTATGTAGTCAAGAACTTCAATCGCGGGGTGCTGCTGCCACAGGTGGCCAGCGAGTATGGCTGGGACAGGGAGGGTTTTCTCAGGCATACCTGCATCAAGGCTGGTTTGCCTGAAGATGCCTGGCAAAAGGATTGTGAGATTTACATCTTCAGTGCCCAGGTTTTCGGGGAGCAGACTGCGTGACCCGGGAGCGCGCTTGCTGTCTGGTAAAACATGTTTTTATGTCTATTGTTTGTTGTCAAATTGTGTTAATGATTTAGAAACAGCTATTCGTCGTTATGCTTGATTTGGAGAACATTATTACGCGAGGTGCTATATGTTCATCTATGAGCTATACCGTGGCAGGACTATCAAACAGCGTATTATAATTCTCGGCGCCTTCTACACCCTCTCCCTGATTGTAACTGCCTATGCAGCCAAGCAGTGCAGCGACACGACACTCTATCTGGCCATGGCCCTTTTGCTGGTCTTCGGTGCCATACTCACAGGCATGTGCATCGGCTCGATTCTTGAGCCGATCAGACGTGTAATCAACTACCTGGAAGACATGGCCAAGGGCGATCTAACCCACGTAATTACCGTAAAACGTCGTAATGAACTTAGCAAGGTGCTGCTTGCCATGATGGATATGCAACAGTCGATCAGGAACATGATTGCCAGTATCCAGGAGGCATCCGGCAGACTTTCGGAGGCGTCCGGCAGCCTGAGCGCCTCTTCGGTGAAGATCTCCGACGGCACGGATCAGGCGTCACGTCAATCCCACGCTGTTGCGACTGCGGTTGATGAACTTTCAGCCACCAGTATATCGATTTCACGCAGCTGCCAGGAGATGGCTGAAAAGGCCTCGGAAACCGAACGGGCGACCATGGGAGGCGAGCAGGTGATTGACAGCATGACTGCCATGATGGGCGAGATCGAGCGGATGGTGATTGGTTCGACCGAGGCGGTCAAGGCCCTGGGAGCCAATTCGGAGCGCATTGGCGATATCGTGGTGGCTATTGGTGATATTGCCGACCAGACCAATCTGCTGGCGTTGAATGCCGCCATTGAGGCGGCCAGAGCCGGAGACCAGGGACGCGGTTTTGCCGTCGTTGCCGACGAGGTGCGGAACCTGGCCGAGCGCACGTCAACTGCCACGCGAGAGATTCAGAACATCATCGGTTCGCTGCAGGGTGATGTCAAGAATGTGGTCACATCGATGGAAAGGAGCGCCAGCAGTGTCCGCAATGGCACCCGGGATGTACAGCTTTCCAGTGAGGCGATGGGGGTCATCAAGGAACAGATATCACCACTGATCGCCCATGTCTCCCAGGTTGCTACTGCCGCAGAGGAACAGTCGGCCACAGCCTGCACGATCACAGAGAGCATGCATCACATCACCCAGGTAATCAATGATTCGGCCGGTGGCGCCAAACAGACCGAAAGCACCGCAACGGAGTTGGCCCGGGCGGCAACGGAACTGCAGGCCATGACCAGTCGTTTCAAGTTGTAGCAACAGCCGCTGGCCCTATGGGTTTGCATGCAGGAAGACATGCTTGATTTGTAAAACGAAGAGGGGGTGGATCTGATGATCCACCCCCTCTTGCTGTTCAACGGTCGAAGGCTTGCGCCATCAGCCTTCGATTACTGCGTGGGCCGCTGCCAGACGGGCGATTGGCACCCGGTATGGCGAACAGGAGACATAGGTCAGCCCGGTTTTGTGGCAGAAGATGACCGAATCCGGGTCGCCGCCATGTTCACCGCAGATGCCAAGCTTGATGTCACTTCTGGTGGAGCGCCCCTTTTCGCAGGCCATGGCAACCAGTTTGCCTACCCCGCCCTGGTCCAGTGTGACGAAAGGATCCTGTGGCAGGATCTCACGATCCACATAGAAGGGCAGGAATGAACCGGCATCGTCGCGGGAAAGCCCGAATGTGGTCTGGGTCAGGTCATTGGTGCCGAAGGAGAAGAACTGGGCTTCGGCGGCAATTTCATCGGCGGTCAGGGCAGCGCGCGGCAGTTCGATCATTGTGCCGATCAGGTATTCAACCTTGACACCGTAACGGCTGATGACCTCCTCGCAAACCGCGATAGCGTTCTGTTTGAGCACCTGGAACTCTTTCACGGTGGCGATCAGCGGGATCATGATTTCGGGGATAATGGTGAAGCCCTCGTTTTTGACCAGTTCACATGCCGCTTCCATGATGGCCTGCACCTGCATATCGTAGATCTCGGGAAAGGTGATGCCGAGCCTGCAGCCGCGGTGGCCCAGCATGGGGTTGAACTCGTGCAATGCCTGAACCTTGTGCTTGATGGCGGTAACCGGCACACCCATGGTTTGGGCCAGGTCTGCGATGTCTTTCTCTTCCTGGGGCAGGAACTCGTGCAGCGGCGGGTCAAGCAGACGGATGGTGACCGGCAGGTCCTTCATCTCCCTGAAAATGCCGATGAAATCACCTTTCTGCATGGGCAGGATCTTGGCCAGCGCCTTTTTACGGCCTTCCAGCTCTTCAGAGAGGATCATTTCGCGTACGGCTGCGATGCGCTCTGCTTCGAAGAACATGTGCTCGGTGCGGCAGAGGCCGATACCTTCGGCGCCGAATTCCCTGGCTACACGGGCATCATTGGGGGTGTCGGCGTTAGCGCGCACCTTCAATGTGCGAACCTTGTCAACCCAGCCCATCAATTTGGCGAAATCGCCGGTCAGCTTGGCGGAAACGGTTGGTACAGCACCAAGCATGACGTCACCGGAGGTGCCGTCCAGTGTGATGGTGTCACCTTTTTGGATGACAACGCCGTCCCGGGCTGTGAAGGATTCTGCGCTATAGTCAACCTTGATGTCGCCGCAGCCGGCTACGCAGCATTTGCCCATGCCGCGTGCAACCACCGCTGCGTGGGAGGTCATGCCGCCCCGAGCGGTAAGGATGCCCTGTGCAGCGTGCATGCCATGAATGTCCTCCGGTGAGGTTTCAACACGTACCAGAATGACCTTGCGGCCCAGTTTGGCTTCTGCCTCGGCCTCATCCGCCGAAAAGACAACCTCGCCGGAAACTGCGCCGGGCGAAGCCGGCAGGCCCTTGGCTACGATGGTTTTTTTTGCGTTGGGATCCAGTGAAGGGTGCAGCAACTGGTCAAGCTGGGACGGTGCGACCCTGGTGATGGCCGTCTGCTCGTCGATCAGTCCTTCCTCGACCATGTTGACGGCGATCTTGATGGCTGCGGGGGCCGTACGCTTGCCAGTTCTGGTTTGCAGCATGTAGAGTTTGCCGGTTTCGATAGTAAACTCGATATCCTGCATGTCCTTGTAGTGGTTTTCCAGGATGCCGCGTACATTGACGAGTTGCCTGTAGCACTCCGGCATGACCTCTTCCAGTGAAGGAAGCTTGCTGTCGTTGGATTTAACACGATTGATCGGCTGCGGTGTCCTGATGCCGGCCACAACGTCTTCGCCCTGGGCATTGACGAGGAATTCGCCATAGAAATAGTCCTCGCCTGTGGACGGGTCACGGGTGAAGGCCACGCCAGTGGCACAGTCGTTGCCCATGTTGCCGAAGACCATTGACTGCACGTTGACTGCGGTGCCCCATTCGGACGGGATATTGTTCAGCTTGCGGTAGGTGATGGCGCGCTGGTTCATCCAGGAACCGAAAACAGCACCGATCGCACCCCACATCTGCTCCTGCGGATCTTCCGGAAAGGGCTTGCCGAGTTCTTCATGGATTTTGGCCTTGAACTTTACGACCAGTTCTTTCCAGTCGGCTGCCGTTAGTTCCGTATCCAGGTGTACGCCGCGCTCTTCCTTCTTCTGCTCCAGCAGGTGGTCAAGGATATCCTTCTCCATGCCCATGACCACATCAGAGTACATCTGTACAAAGCGGCGGTAGGCATCATAGGCGAAGCGCTCGTCACCGCTCTGGGCGATGATGCCCTGTACAGTACTATCGTTAAGCCCCAGATTGAGCACGGTATCCATCATGCCCGGCATGGATGCCCTGGCGCCGGAACGAATGGAAACCAGCAGCGGGTTGGCCGGATCCCCAAACTTCTTGCCCATCAGCTGCTCTACCCGTTTGAGGTTCTCAGCCACCTCTGCAGCCAGAGACGCAGGATAATTACGATCATTCTTGTAGAATTCGGTACAGACCTCGGTGGAAATGGTAAAGCCCGGAGGAACCGGCAGACCGATACTGGTCATTTCGGCCAGATTCGCCCCTTTTCCGCCCAAGAGAGCCTTCATGTCGGCCCGGCCGTCTGCCTGGCCGTTGCCAAAGAAGTACACATATTTCTGCGCCATTTTGCTGCCTCCTCAACTGTGGTGTGTATTTAATAATCGCTGTTGTAATAAAAGCTGATGTGCGAAAGGATATCCCTGCCCCATGAAGGAAACTGGAGGATTTGACGGGTTATAAAACCGCCGTGCATCCAGCATGGCCTTCCAGGGATATAATGCCGTATTATCAACTAGTTTGTGTTTGGATGCCTCTTGATGTAATCTTCATAAGGTAAATGCGGACAGTAAATGCATAAATTTTACATATAAAACGGCATATGGCAAGTTTTAAAACGGTTTTTGTTTTGACTTTTGCTGACTGAATATGAGGCGTCAGCCCATGGAAACAATGCCGATTGGACTTGATGTGGCGTTCAAATTGCCTTACATTTCACACTCAACCAGATTTCATGCATTCAAGGAGCAGTTATGGATATTGCTGAGCAGGTAAAAAATATCGCCCGTGAGGCCCGCCAGGCATCCTTTGCCATGGCCCGCCTTGGTACGGATGTTAAAAACAGGATGCTGCTGGCCATGGCAGATGCCCTGGAAAACCAGACAGCCGCATTGATCGCGGAAAATGCCAGGGATCTGGACACAGGCAGGCAGAAGGGTCTTTCTGCAGCCATGCTGGACAGGCTGATGCTGGATGAGAAGCGGATCATGGGGGTGGCCGATGCGCTGCGCGAAGTGGCGGCGTTGCCCGATCCGGTAGGTGAAGTCACCAGGATGTGGAAACGGCCCAATGAGCTGATGGTCGGCAAGATGCGCATCCCGCTGGGGGTGATCGGCATCATCTATGAAGCCCGCCCAAACGTTACTGCCGACGCGGCGGCGCTCTGCCTCAAGGCCGGCAACTGTGTCGTGCTGCGCGGCGGTTCGGAGGCAATCCACTCCAACCGCGCCATTGCCGCCATACTGCAAGGCGTGCTGACCGAAATGGGCATACCGGCTGCCGCCCTGTCCCTGATTCCCTTTACGGACCGGGCAGGGGTGCTGGAGATGCTCAAACAGGAAGAATATATCGACCTGATCATCCCCCGTGGCGGCGAGAGTCTGATCCGTTTTACGGTGGAAAATTCCCGTATCCCGGTCATCAAACACTACAAAGGGGTCTGCCATGTGTTTGTTGATAAGAGCGCTGACCTGGACAAGGCAGAGCGGATCATCGTCAACAGCAAGACCCAGCGCCCCGGTGTCTGCAATGCGCTGGAGACCCTGCTGATCCATCGTGACGTGGCGGCCGGATTCGTGCCGCGCATCGCCGCAACCCTGGCTGGACTTGGCGTGGAACTGCGTGGTGATGAACGCTTCCGGCAGTACGCCCCCCAGGCAAAAATCGCCACGGAGGAAGATTGGGCCGCGGAATACCTGGATCTGATCCTGGCCTGCCGGGTGGTGGATGACCTGGATGCCGCCATGGACCACATCAACCGTTACAGCTCGTTGCACAGCGAGGCGATTGTCACCTCAGACTACGGCAATGCCCAGCGTTTTATCCGCGAGATGAACTCATCCTGCGTACTGGTCAACGCCGCCACCCGTTTCAATGACGGCGGCCAACTCGGCCTGGGTGCCGAGATCGGCATCTCCACCACCAAGCTGCACTCTTTCGGTCCCATGGGGCTGGAGGATCTGACCACCACCAAGTTCATCGTCTATGGCGACGGCCAGGTCAGGGAGTAGCCCTGCCTTAGCGGTGATGCTGATAGCAGCCTTTATCAACTCAACCGCTTAAGAGATGAAGTCAATCCTCGACAAGCTGAATGATGCCCGCAAAACACCAAAGGGCGGCCGATTGGCCGCCCTTTGAATCATCTGTGATATCCCAGAGTCCCCGTTGCTCATTCCCCTCCGAGCCCTTTGCGTTTCTGCGTGAGACCCGCTTTCAGGTTTTGATTTTACCAGTCCCTTGTTCCCGGTCCCCAGTCCCCGAAATGTTTATGAGCCGTTGACAGGTATGCGTTGCAGGGGTATTGTGAGTTAGTTTTTATCTGGGGAGTTTCCGGTGAAACAACAGGATAAATCAGCATAAATTATGAACCGTCATCCCGGCATACAGCCGGCGTGGCGGTTTTTTT
>DAONZY010000039.1:0-24792 GCA_035407085.1 Deltaproteobacteria bacterium
TTTTTTTTCAAGCAGAAGACGGCATACGATATTTTAAAGGGCGACTCTGACTGGCTTGCACCCGGCTTGCACGGCAATGATTACATCGACGGCGGCAACGGCAATGACAACATAAAGGGCAACGGCGGCAACGACGACCTGTTCGGCGGCGCGGGCAACGACGACATTTCCGGAGATGACGGAGATGATTATATTGACGGCGAAGACGGCGATGACCTGCTGTTTGGTAATGCAGGCAATGATCAACTGATGGGTGGCGACGGCAATGACTATCTGGATGATACAGCAGGCGAAAACTATCTGGATGGCGAATCTGGCAACGACACTATCTGGGGCGGCAGCGACGCTGACCAGATTATGGGCGGTGACGATGATGATGAACTGCATGGCGAAGCTGGTAACGATCAACTATTAGGCGGAACAGGCAATGATGTTATGGATGGCGGTATCGGTGATGATTTTCTGGATGGAGAAGCTGGCAGTAATACCCTGCTGGGCGGTGATGGCAACGATACGCTCTACGGTGGTGATGGAGAAAACCATCTTCAGGGTGATGCCGGTGATGACCTGATATACGGCGGTAATGGTAATGAAACAATGCTGGGCGGCGATGGCAGTGACACTATTTACGGCGGTGACGGCAATGACAACCTTCAGGGTGATGCCGGAAATGATACGCTTTATGGCGAGGCCGGGAATGACTTGATACTCGGGCTTGCCGGTGATGACATCATATACGGCGGCGACGGTAATAACCGTCTGGAAGGTGGCGCCGACAACGATACTGTCAATGGCGGCAGCGGTGTGGATGTTATTCTCGGAAATGCCGGCAACGATATTATTTACGGAAATGACGGTGATGACGAACTGCACGGTGACGCAGGCGATACAACCTCCGGAGATGACGTGTTGTATGGCGGCAATGGTGACGACCTGCTGGTCGGGTATGGCGGCAATGATATGCTTGTCGGTGGTGCAGGAGATGACTTCTATGTTTTCAATCTCGGCGACGGGGTTGATACCATCGAAGACAGTAATAGCCTGGCTGCTACAGAGAATACATTGTATTTCGGCGCAGGCATAGCTGAGGACGATCTTGCATTCACCTGGGAAAACGGAAACCTGAGGATAAATGTGGGCGCCGGTGGTGATGCTGTAATTATTAACAACTGCCCGCAGGGTGATCCAGACAGTGAATTGCCAATTACATGGGTAAACTTCTCAGACCAGTACCAGAAATCATTAACTGATTTGCTGTATCCGGGACTTGTCTTATACGGATTGGACAATGACGATAATCTTATCGGTTCTGCTGGTAACGACACCATAAACGGTGGCGGGGGGAATGATTACCTAGCTGGAGGGATAGGTAGCGATATTCTCAATGGCGAGGCAGGAAATGATACATTAATGGGAGGAAACGGCACCGATACCTTGCGTGGAGGTGACGGTGATGACTCTTTGGATGGTGGAGCAGGAAATGATTTGATGGATGGTGGTGTCGGCGCGGACATACTGGCAGGCGGCACCGGACTCGATACCATCCATGGAGGTGAAGGCGATAATCTTTTCAATGCTGGAGCTGGCAACGACAGTTTGTATGGTGGCTCAGGGGTTGACACATATGTTTTCAATAGAGGAGATGGGCAGGATACAATTATTGAAATCGGCCAGAGTGTCGATGTCCTGCGTTTTGGCAGCGGGATTGCGGCAAGCGACATTACATTTAGCCGCATGATAAAAGACCTGGTCATAAGTGTTAACGGCAGTACAGACCAGATAAAGATCAAGTCATGGTCAAACACGGATGTTTATCCGGGGTGGTGGGGTGATCATGGTGGCAGCCAGGTTGAGAGGTTCGAATTTGCTGATGGCACGGCATGGGATAAGTCTTATATTCTTTCCTTATTAAACAGCATACCTGTTACAGGAACAGATGGAAATGATGTCCGCCCCTGGAACTCTTATTCTGATAATGATGACAATACGATAAGTCCATGGCAGGTTGGAACAGACACAGTTCTTCTGGGGCTTGGAGGAGATGACGCGCTTTCTTCATTGGCTATGCTCAACAGATATGGTTACTATTGGACGGTGTACGATGAACAAATCTTTAATAGTCGGTATGTTAATGTCACCATGGATGGTGGAGCCGGTAACGACTTTCTAAGTGGTTATGCCGGTAATGACACCTATGTTTTCAATAAAGGCGGAGGCCAGGATATTATTAATGAGACATCCTATAGCCAATTGACCAGTTATTCAGGAGAAATGTATTTCGGCGGAGGCTTTGATACTCTCCAGTTTGGTGAAGGAATAATCGCGAACGATATTAGTATGGCCCGTGATAATTATAACCTGATACTCAGAGTAAACGGAACAAGCGATCAGGTAACAATTTGTGGTTGGGGAAATAATCAGGGGTTTGATGAAAGCATTGTTGATAGCCGTATAGATCAGGTGAAATTTGCTGATGGTACGGTTTGGAGTGCAGCCGATATCTGGTCTATGCTGGATAAGCCGATAGTTGGGACAAGCGGCAGCGATTCTTTGTATGCCTGGGCCAAGGGAAACGCCATATTAGAAGGGATGGCGGGTAATGATATTATTGTAGGCAATAAGGGCAATGATACGCTGATTGGTGGACTGGGCGCAGATAATATGTATGGTGGTGCAGGCGACGACACTTACATTTTTAATCTGGGCGACGGACAAGACACTATTATAGAAGATGGAGGCAGTCTGGATACAATTCGCTTTGGCGAAGGGATTACCATAAATGATATTTCCTTTGCAAGGAGTGGTTATAATCTTGTCCTGAATATCAACGGCGCAGATCAGATAAGGATTCAGAATTGGGGGGAGAGAGAAACAAGTCGTATCGAGCGCTTTGAGTTCTCAGATGGTACGGTCTGGGATGGGGCATATATCCAAGCCTTGCTGGCTGATAAACCAATTGTTGGTACAAATGGCGATGACCTCTTACAAGCCTGGGCAGGATCAGACAGCAACATTCTTCAAGGTCTGAATGGCAGAGACTCTATTTATGGCGGCCAAGGTAATGACACTATTGATGGCGGTGCTGGTAACGACTATATGGAAGGGGGTACCGGCAATGATACTTATTTTGTAGATAATACCGGTGATGTTGTCACTGAAAACGCCAACGAAGGTAGCGACACTGTCAACAGTTCTATAACCTATATTTTGGGCAACAATATAGAGAACCTTACTTTGACCGGCGCTGATGCAATTAACGGAACCGGCAATACTCTCGATAATGTGCTGATCGGCAACATTGTTGCAAATACCCTTGCCGGTGGGTCTGGTAATGACACACTTACCGGCGGCCAAGGCATCGATACCTATATCTTCAATCTTGGCGATGGTGTTGACACAATAACTGACACAATGCAGAACACAGTGCAGTTTGGCAGTGGTATAACCGCTAATGACCTGACGCTGCAAATAGATGGCAATGTAACCGTTATCAACGTGGGAACCGGAGGTGACAAGCTCCGATTGGTCAGCTCCGACCTTACCCATCCTGAAACAGTGGTTGTTGATACCTTCCGTTTTGCCGATAACAGCACACTTAGCTATGCAGATTTGCTTTTGAGTGGCCCCATCATAACCGGTACCGCCAATGACGACAATCTTATTGGTACTTCAGCCAATAATAAGCTGATCGGCCTTGCTGGCAATGATACTCTTAACGGTGGAACCGGAGCCGACACCATGACTGGCGGCATTGGCAATGACACCTACTATGTTGACAACGTTGCTGACATAGTAATTGAAAACGCAGATGAAGGCACCGACACCGTCCGTAGTTCGATTGACTACACTTTGGGTACTACCTTAGAAAACCTCATCCTAACCGGTACAGCAGCCATCAATGGCACAGGCAATGAGTTGAACAACCGTATCACCGGCAATGCAGCAGACAACATCCTGACCGGCGGCGCCGGCAACGACGTGCTCAACGGCGGAACCGGAGCCGACACGATGATCGGCGGTATCGGCAACGACACCTACTACGTCGACAACACAGGTGATGTGGTAATTGAAAACGCCGACGAAGGCACTGACACCGTCGCCAGCTCGATTGATTACACCCTTGGCGCCAACTTCGAAAACCTGACCTTGACCGGCACAACCGCCATCGAAGCAACCGGCAACGAACTGAACAACCGTATCACCGGCAATGCCGTTGACAACATCCTGACCGGCGGCGCCGGCAATGACGTGCTCAACGGTGCTGTGGGCAGCGACACCATGATCGGCGGTATCGGCAACGACACCTACTACGTCGACAACACAGGCGATGTGGTAATTGAAAACGCCGACGAAGGCACTGACACCGTCGCCAGCTCGATTGATTACACCCTTGGCGCCAACTTCGAAAACCTGACCTTGACCGGCACAACCGCCATCGAAGCAACCGGCAACGAACTGAACAACCGTATCACCGGCAATGCCATTGATAACATCCTGACCGGCGGAGCAGGCAATGACGTGCTTAACGGCGCTGTGGGCAGCGACACCATGATCGGCGGTATCGGTAACGACACCTATTACGTCGATAACACAGGTGATGTGGTAATTGAAAACGCCGACGAAGGCACCGACACCGTCGCCAGCTCGATTGACTACACCCTCGGCACCAACTTCGAAAACCTGACCTTGACCGGCACAACCGCCATCGAAGCAACCGGCAACGAACTGAACAACCGTATCACCGGCAATATTGTCGACAACATCCTGACCGGCGGCGCCGGCAATGACACTCTGAATGGTGGTGCAGGAACCGACACCATGATTGGCGGTATCGGCAACGACACCTACTATGTCGATAACACGGGTGATGTTGTAATTGAAAACGCCGACGAAGGCACCGACACCGTACGCAGCTCTATCAGCTACGTCCTTGGCAATAACCTCGAAAACCTTATCCTCACCGGCAGCGAAGCCATTAACTGCGCCGGCAATGAACAGAACAACTCCCTGTATGGCAATGCCGCTGATAACATCCTCGATGGCGGAACAGGCAATGATAGCCTGAGAGGCGGCAAGGGTAATGATACCTATATACTCGATCGTGGATATGGCCGCGACACCATCGTCGAAAACGACACAACCGCCGGCAATACAGACATAGCCCAGTTCAACTCCGGAATTGCCACAGACCAGCTCTGGTTCCAGCATGTAGGCAACAATCTGGAAGTCAGCATAATAGGCGCCTCCGATAAGTTCACCATCCAGAACTGGTACTCCGGTTCCGCATATCACATAGAACAATTCAAGACATTCGACGGCAAGATGCTGCTGGATACGCAGGTGGATGCCCTGGTAAACGCCATGGCAACTTTCACAGCGCCGCCATCAGGCCAGACCACGCTGCCGGAGAACTACCAGACAGCACTGGCCCCGGTGATAGCGGCTAATTGGCATTGAAAGGCGGGGACTGGGGACTAGGGACTGGTAAAATCACAAGGGCGGGAACGGGGACGGGGAAAATCAAAGGCCATAGAACGCGGAAAAAGCGGATTTTACGGATAATGGCAGATAAACGTTCATTCTAAAGAAAATCCGCTAGTTCCAGCCTTTTCAGATTTGATCCGTGTTCCATGCTTTTGGTTTTTCAGGTTTGCCCGGAATCTGTAAAGACTCAAGTCACAAAAAACTAATCATCAACATCGAATAATCGAGATATATATGACAGACAGCGAAACCCAGGGCCAGCCCCGCAACTTCGACAGCGGGCTGGCCTCACTTCTGATGATGGCAGCACTGCACGGCATAGCCGCCGACGAAGCAAAACTTAAGCACGAGCTGGGCAGCGACCTCTTTACCACCGACAAAATGCTCTTGGCCGCCAAATCCCTGGGCATGAAAGCCAAACTGGTAAGCCAGCCGGTCGAGCGCCTTGATCATGCCCCCTTGCCAGCCATAGCCCTGGACAATGACGGTGGTTTCTTCGTCCTCGCAAAATACGATCAGGGAAACGCCGGCACATCCGAAACCACACCGGCCGCCTCACCGCGCGTACTGATCCAGCGTCCCGGAGAACCGCCGGCTGTCCTGGAACTGCAGGCCTTTCTCTCCCGCTGGTCCGGGCAGCTCATCTTCATCACCTCCAAAGCCAACTATGCCGGGGAAATGGCCAGCTTCGACTTCACCTGGTTCATTCCCGCCATCGTAAAATACCGGAAACTACTCGGTGAAATACTGCTGATCTCCTTTATCCTGCAACTGATCGGCCTGGCCACCCCGATGTTCTTCCAGGTCGTCATGGACAAAGTCCTCGTCAACCATGCCATGAAGACCCTCAACGTCATCGCCATAGGCCTGATCCTGGCCACGCTGTTCGAATCCATGCTGACCGGCATCCGCACCTTTGTCTTTGCCAATACCAGCTCCAAGATCGACGTGGAACTGGGCGCCAGGCTGTTCCGGCACCTGCTCAACCTGCCGGTGGCATACTTCCAATCTCGCCGTGTCGGCGACTCGGTCGCGCGCATCCGCGAACTGGAAAACATCCGCAGCTTTCTCACCGGCAACGCCATCACCTTGGTGCTGGACCTGATGTTCTCCGTAGTATTCATCGCGGTCATGCTCTGGTACAGCAAACTGCTGACCCTGATCGTGGTCATATCGATCCCCTGCTATATAGCGCTTTCACTGATCTTCACCCCGATCATCCGTGCCCGCCTGAACACAAAATTCAATCGCGGGGCCGAGAACCAGTCCTTCCTGGTCGAGACCATCAGCGGCATCGACACCGTCAAGGCCATGGCCGTCGAACCGCGCTGGGTGCACAAATGGGAACAGCAACTGGCCTCCTATGTTTCCTCCAGCCTCTCTGTAAACAACACCGGCATGCTGGCCAGCGGCGGGGTCACACTGATCAGCAAGCTGGTCACCGCTGCCATCATGTGGGTAGGCGCCGGGCTGGTTATCGACAACAAGATGACCGTCGGCGAGCTGGTGGCCTTCAACATGCTCTCCGGCCAGGTATCCTCTCCGATCCTGCGCCTGGCCCAACTGTGGAACGACTTCCAGCAGGTCGGCATCTCCATGAGCCGTCTGGGGGATATCCTCAATGCCAGAACCGAAGTGGTCGGCCAGAAAAGCCGCATCCCTCGCATTGCCGGAGCTGTTGAATTTGACCAGGTATCATTCCGCTACCGCCCGGACAGCCCGGACGTCATCCGCGCTGTCAACCTGAAGATCGAACCGGGTGAGGTCATCGGCATAGTCGGACGCTCCGGCTCCGGCAAATCCACCCTGACCAAGCTTGTGCAGCGCCTGTATGTGCCTGATCGCGGCAGGGTGCTGGTGGACGGCCATGACATTGGCATCATCGACACCACCTCGCTGCGCCACCAGGTCGGCATGGTCCTTCAGGAGAACATGCTCTTCAACCGCAGCATCCGCGACAACATCGCCCTTTCCAATCCGAGCCTGCCGATCGAGGCGGTCATCCAGGCCGCCAATCTGGCCGGTGCGCACGAATTCATCTGCGAGTTACCGGACGGCTATGACACCATTGTCGGCGAACACGGCACCGGGCTGTCCGGCGGGCAACGCCAGCGCATCGCCATCGCCCGCGCCCTGATCACCAACCCGCGCATCCTGATCTTCGATGAAGCCACCAGCGCCCTGGACTATGAATCGGAAAAAATCATCCAGGACAACATGCGCCAGATCTGCGTCGGCAGAACCGTGCTGATCATCGCCCATCGCCTCTCCGCCGTACGCGAGGCCAACCGCATCATCGTCATGGAACGTGGGCAGATCGTCGAGGAAGGCAGCCATGATGAATTACTGAGGAACCCGGACGGGATTTACAACCACCTGTACCGGTTGCAGCAGGGCAACCAGGAAAGCGGAGCGGCGGCAACCGAATATGCGCCGGCTGCAATGGATACGCTGCCAATGCAGTACGTTCCGGAATCGCAAATGAGCTTATAAAAAGCAATTGGCCACAGAGGGCACAGAGTTCTCAGAGGGAAAACAAGCAGTTCTCAAAATATCCTGTCAGGGATTTGGAAAATACTGATTTACCGTTTTTAAACGTAGGGGCAAAGCAATTGTCTCACTTGCTTTGCCCTTGTTGCCACGGAGGTTGTTGCTCCGGTGATTAAACATTCAAACCCTGCTGTAGGGGCGGGGCGCCCCCGCCCCGGATTGGGCGAGGCAAGCCTAGCCCCTACGACTGAAATGGTATTTTGGAAATTCTATAATGATTTCTCTGTGTTCTCCGTGGTTAACTGCCGTTTAAAGGATAAGCATGAAACACCGAATAGAAGCATTCACCGAACTGATTGGGCGCTACAGGGCCGTATTCAATCACTACTGGCAGATACGCAAACAGCTGGACGGCAAGATGCTGGCGGCTGATGAGGCGGAATTCCTGCCCGCCGCACTTTCACTGCAGGAAAGGCCGGTCTCTCCGGTAACCAGACTGCTGGCCAAGGTGCTGATGACTCTGGTGCTGGTGCTGCTGGCCTGGTCTATCTTCGGGAAGGTGGACATCATCGTCAACGCATCTGGCAAGGTCATCCCCAGCGGTTACAGCAAGACTATCGCCTGTGTGGATGTCGCCAGCGTAAGGGCCCTGCATGTTCAGGAAGGGCAACAGGTCAAGGCCGGAGACCTGCTGATCGAACTGGATACCAGCATGAGCGACGCCGAGCGGGACAAGGCCGCCGGTGACCATGACATGTCTCTTTTACAGATTGCCGGGGCCAAGGCACTGGTCGCCGCCATCGACAGCGGCACTGCGCCGCGGATGCCGGCGGTGCCGGGAGTCCCTGCCGACAAATGGCAGTCCGCCAAGGCCCATCTGGATGCCCAGTACCGTGACTTCACCTCCAAGCTGAAACGCATCGACGGCGATATTGCACGCTACAGCGAGGCGCTGCCACTGGCGGCCCAAAGGGCTGCCGACTACAAGGAACTGCTCAAGACCCGTGATGTATCCCATCATGCCTGGTTGGAAAAGGAGCAGGCCCGTGTTGACCTGGCCGGTCAGCTTACCGACGCAAAAAACCAGCGCCGCGCCCTGATCGAGGAGACCAGAAGAATCGCCTACGACAAGTCGACGGACGGCATCAGGATGGCATCGGCCTCCAGGCAGGACGCCATGCGCGCCGACGCCCACAGCAGGCTTTTAAGGCTGACCTCTCCCGTGGACGGCACGGTGCAGCAACTGGACGTGCATACCATCGGCGGAGTCGTTGCCGCCGCCAAGCCGCTGATGCAGATCGTTCCCAGGTCCAGCAAGGTGGAAGTGGAAGCGTTCATGGAGAATAAGGACGTGGGCTTCGTGCAGGTGGGCCAGGATGCGGAGGTCAAGATAGACGCCTTTCTGTATACCAAGTACGGCACCGTCAAGGGTAAGGTTACGCACGTCTCCCACGATGCCATTGCCGATGAGAAAAGGGGGCTGATCTATTCCACCAGGATCATGCTGGACAGGTCGACCATGAACATCGACGGCAAGGAGATGCCGCTCTCCCCCGGCATGTCGGCGAACGTGGAGATCAAGACCGGCGACCGCCGCATTATTGAATATGTGTTGAGCCCGCTGATGCGGCATAAGCGGGAGAGCCTCAATGAACGGTAATGTCAGCCTCAAAACCAAAATCTTTAATAGAACACGGATGCGACGGATGCAACGGATTTACATGGATTTTTTAAACCAATATACGGTTCTGATTTATCTGCTAAAATCCTTTCAAATCCGCTTTTTCCGCGTTCTATGGTCTTTGATTTTTGCCTTTCCGTTTTTTTCAGGATTAATCGTATTGTTTTCCGCCATGCCTGCCTTTGCCTTTGCCTTTGATTTTATGGCGCCGGTGGTGACGCCTTTCAAAGATCCTCTGTGGGCGAATCCCGATGTCCTGGACTCCGGCGCAACCCTGCCCGGAGATGCAAAGCCGGCGGCCTGTCCCGCCAACAAGGATTTCAATGCCCCGCTTTCCCTGACCGATGCCGTGGATGTGGCCCTGTGCAACAATCCGCAGATCAAGGCGGCCTGGGCCGCCATAAAGGTCCAGGCCGGAGCGGTGGGGGAGGCGCGCGCTGCCTATCTCCCCACACTGTCCGGCACTACCAACCTCATGGCTAACCGCACTGTCTATCCCGGATCGCGGGCAGCAGCCACCAGCACGGAAGGGCGCACCCTTTACGCCACGCTGGGGTGGAGGCTGTTCGACTTCGGCGGACGGGACGCCAACCGCAGGTCAGCCAACAGCATGCTGGTATCGGCCATAGCCCATCACAACGCCGCTCTGCAGAAAACCCTGGCCGATGTGATCCAGGCATATTTTGACGCCCATACGGCCAAGGCCAATCTGGAGGCCAAAGAGGCCAATGAGTCGATAGCAAAGAGCACATTCGAAACAGCGCAGCGCAAAGAAGCCAGAGGGGCTGTCGCCCGCAGCGATACGCTTCAGGCTGCCACGGCGCTGGCCAAGGCCACCCTTGAGAAAAACCGTGCTGCCGGTTATTACCGCAGATCGCTGGCCGTACTGGTTTATGCCATGGGCATACCTGCCCAAACAAAGGTAACCCTGTCGCAGGATATTAGAGACAAAGAGATGGTAAATTCTGGGGAGCTTGACGACTGGCTGAAGATCGCGGCGGAAAAACATCCGGCCATACTTGCCGCCAAAGCCCGGTGGGATGCATCCCAACAGAAGATTACGGCTGTGCGTTCGGAAGGTTTGCCTACAATAGACCTCAATGCCAATTATTATGAAAACGGCTATCCTGGCCAGGGATTGTCGCCAACCAGGTCACAGGTGGGCACGGTGGGCATCTTTATATCATTCCCTCTGTTTGAGGGGTTCTCGCGCACCTACAAGGTACGCGGGGCCGAGGCGCAGGCGGAACAGAGGGCAGCAGAGCTCAAGGATACGGAGCACAACACCCTGATGGAGGTGGTGAAGGCCCATGCCGATACAGCATCTTCCCTGCAGAATCTAAAGGCTTCCGAGAACCTTCTCAATGCGGCAGTCGAATCCCTGGATACATCGAAGCGCAAGTACGACAAAGGGGCCGCTGATATCCTTGAGGTGCTCAACACCCAGGCCGCGCTGGCCGATGCCCAGCAGGAGCGCATCCGCAGCCTGGCGGAGTATAGGTCGGCCAGGCTCAGGCTTTTGGCCAATGTGGGCATGATGGGGAGAGACGGGGGGAAAGTGATGCATTAAAATAGCAGGCGGGGAGCAGGCATGAAGGAAGTATCTTGTCTGTATTCACACACATGGAACAGCCAGGACTGCTTCCTCTGAAGCATCAAACATCATAGACATGCCCTTTGTTAAAAATATGCCCACACTGATGCAGCTTCTCCAGATAATACTCGTAGTTTCCCTCGTAAACCCTCATCTCGCCGTGATCGATTTCAAATACACGATCCACCAGCAAGCGCAGAAAATGACGGTCATGGCTGACCAGCAGCACTGTGCCGCTGAAACGCTGCAGGGTATCCAGCAGCATCTCGCGCGATTTGATGTCCAGGTGGTTGGTCGGCTCGTCCAGCACCAGAAAGTTGATCGGCCTGCCCAACAGGGTTGCCAGCACGATCCGGCTTTTCTCGCCGCCGGACAGGTTTTCGATCTTTTTGTCCACGCTGTCTCCAGAAAACAGGAAGGCCCCCAGCAGATTGCGGATCACTCCGATATTGGCCAATGGCATGGCAGCTTGAACCGTTTCAAACACCGTCTTCTGTCCGTCCAGCAGATCCATGGCATGCTGGCTGAAATAGCCCAGCTCAACATTGGCCCCCAGGCTGAAGCTGCCCTCTGTGGGAGTAGTCTGTCCAGCCAGTATCTTCAGCAGTGTTGATTTACCCGCGCCGTTAACACCTACCAGCGCAATCTTGTTCTGCCGCTTGATCATACCGGAAACACCATGAAAAACGGAATGCTGCCTGCCGTCTGGAGTTTCCCAGACCTTGGCAAGATTATCCATGGCAACCACATCATCTCCGCTGCGGGGCGGTTCGGCAAAATCGAAACGCACCACACGCTCTTCAGGCGGGATTTCAATCCGGTCGATCTTATCCAGCTTTTTGACCCGCGACTGCACTTGTGCAGCGTGAGAAGCACGCGCCGCAAAACGGGCAATGAATTCCTCTTCCTTGGCCAGCATGTCCTGCTGCCGCTTGTGGCTGGCGATCAGCTGTTCACGGCGGATATCACGCTCACGCTCGTAGAAGTCATAGTTGCCGCCATATGTGGTCACGGTTTTGTTGGCCACCTCGATGATGCGCGTCACGATACGATTCATGAAATCGCGGTCATGACTGGTCATCAGCAGAGCGCCGTCAAATTCGTTGGCCAGCCACTCCTCCAGCCAGATGATCGACTCCACATCCAGGTGGTTGGTCGGCTCGTCCAAAAGCAGCACATCCGGCTTGAGCGTCAGAATACGCGCCAGGGCGATACGCATCTTCCAGCCGCCGCTAAAGGATTCCACCGGCAGATTGAAGCGGTCCGGGCCGATACCCAGGCCAGTCAGAACAGTTTGAGCGCGGCTGTCCAGATTGTAGCCGTCGCGGTGTTCGAACTCTTCCTGGGCTACGCCGTAGCGTTCCAGCAGGGTTGCCATTTCATCATCGGACTGGGGCTCGCACATGGCTGCCTCCATTTCCTTCAGCTCAGCCGCCAGCCTGACCGTCTCAGCCGACCCGGACATGACCTCTTGCAGTGCGCTGCGCCCGCTCATCTCCCCCACGTCCTGGGAAAAAAACCAATGGTGGTTTTTTTGGCGCAGCTGATCTCGCCGCCGTCCAGTTCCTCCTCACCGGTTATGATGCGAAAAATCGAGGTCTTGCCCGCGCCATTGGGACCGACCAGCCCGCTGCGTGAACCGGGCAGGATCTGGAAACTGGCGTCCTTGAACAGCAGCTGCGAGCCATGCTGCTTGGTAATGTTGGAGAGATGGATCATGTATGTATTCCTTTAATCGCTGAGCCACGGAGAACACGGAGAAGATCATGATAAATATCAGGATGCTCGTGTTTTACAAATATCTCTAATTTGAATTTCTCTGATAACTCTGCGTCTCTGCGGTTCATCGTCTTGGGTATGCTGCTACAACAAAACAAGCCCTGACACAATTTGTATCAGGGCGAAGATAAAAACAGTTTCACACGGATAACTTCAGATAACATCAGATAAAAATCTGACTGTACAGGTTCAAGGTTTTACCAGTCCCCTGTCCCTGATCCCCTGTCCCGACTATATTCAGCTGACTACAATTCTTGCAAACCGCCGCTTGCCGATCTGCACGATATACTCGCCGCTGGCTGCCAGTTCCAGGTTGGTATTGGAGACCTTCTCTCCATTCAGCTTTACCCCCCCCTGATCAATGGAGCGGCGCCCCTCGCCGTTGGACTTGGTCAGGCCGGCATCGGTCATGGCCTTGGCCAGCAACACAGCACCGTCTGACAGGCCATAGGAGACCTGCGGCATATCTTCAGGGATTTCATTGTCACGGAAACGCTTGACGAAGTTTTCTTCAGCCTCACCGCCGGCCAGAGCACCATGGAAACGGCTGACGATCTCACGTCCAAGCGCCTTTTTAGCTGCCATTGGGTGTACGGAGCCTTCCTTGAGTCCGGTTTTCAGTTTCTCCAAGTCAGACAGCGGCATATCGGAGAGCAGCTCATAATAGCGCACCATCAGCTCGTCGGATGTGGACATCACCTTGCCAAAGATCTCGTCAGCCGGCTCATTGATGCCGATATAATTGCCCAGCGACTTGGACATCTTGTTGACTCCGTCCAGCCCCTCCAACAGCGGCATGGTCAGTACGCACTGCGGTGCCATGCCCCACTCCCGCTGCAGCTCACGCCCAACCAGCAGATTGAACTTCTGGTCGGTCCCGCCCAGCTCCACATCGGATTTGAGTGCCACCGAGTCATATCCCTGCACCAGCGGATAGAGGAATTCGTGGATACTGATCGGCTGTTGGCCGGTAAAACGCTTGTGGAAGTCGTCCCGTTCCAGCATGCGGGCCACCGTCCACTTGGATGCCAGGGCAATCATGCCGCCGCTGCCCAGCTCGTTCAGCCAGCTGGAATTGAAAACCACCCTGGTCTTCTCCGGATCAAGGATCTTGAAGACCTGTTCCTTATAGGTCTCGGCATTGCGCAGCACATCCTCGCGGGTCAAGACCTTGCGGGTCTCCGATTTGCCAGTGGGGTCGCCGATCATCCCGGTGAAATCACCAATCAGGAAGTTGACCTCATGGCCCAGCTGCTGAAACTGCCGCAACTTATGGATCAGCACCGTGTGCCCCAGATGCAGGTCTGGTGCAGTCGGATCGAAGCCGGCCTTGATCTTCAGCGAAACACCGCTTTTGAGCGACTTTTCCAGCTTTTCTTCCAGTTCCTTCTCAACCAGGATTTCAACCGCACCGCGCCTGATAACGGCCATCTGTTCCGCTACGGACATATCAACTCCTTGGACCATGTTCGCCACAGAGGGCACAGAAAACTCAGAGAAATTCAAAAACAAAAGAGGAGCTAATGGATAAAAACAGGTGGTAAAACCGGAACCCGTCAATTCCTGTGAGTAGGCAGCTAATTGCTGTCATCAACAGTGATTTTTGATTTTAGGGTTTTCAGTTTTCCTCTGCACCCTCTGTGTTCTCTGTGGCAAGTTTTTTTGATTATTGCTTTATTTTTCGCAACTGACCGCAATGCGCTCAATGGACAGCGCCTTGCCGCTGTTTTCATCGATAGTTACGACAACCGCATTGAGGCGGATATCCTTCTTGGGCACCTCAAACTTGACCGGCAACTGGGTCAGGAATTTGCGGATCGCCTCCTCCTTGCCAATACCGATCACCGAATCAAAACTGCCGGTCATGCCCACATCAGACATGTAGGCGGTGCCCTGGGTCAGAATGCGCTCATCAGCGGTCTGCACATGGGTATGCGTGCCGACCACGGCGCTGACCCGCCCATCCAGATACCAGCCCAGTGCGGCCTTCTCCGAGGTGGCTTCGGCATGAAAATCAACAAAGATAATCGGCGTCTCCTGCCTGAGTCGCTCGATCTCCCGGTCTGCCGTGCGGAAAGGGCATTCCAGATTCTTCATGTAGATACGCCCCTCCAGGTTGAGCACACCGACCTTGATGCCGCCCGCTGTGCTGACAACCACGCTGCCCCAACCAGGCGTACCCTCCGGGTAGTTGCAAGGACGGATGACCAGCGGATCAGCCAGCACCTGAGAAACCTGCTCCTTTTTGTCCCAGATGTGATTACCACTGGTAATGCAGTGCACACCGGCGTTGAGCAGCTCCCGAACAACCTCCGTAGTCAGACCGAACCCACCGGCGGCGTTCTCACCGTTGATAATCACCAGGTCGATGCGATACCGGTCCACCAGACGGTCCAGCTCACGCGACAGTGCCTGACGCCCAGGCTTGCCAACGATATCACCTATGAAAAATATCTTTACAGCCATTAGACCTTCTATCCCATTAGTTGCCAAGTCCCTGCCATGAACGTGGTATTTTTTTGTCAGATCAAGGCTGTCAAGGGATTGCATGGAGACGTAGCAGCGCTACGTCGCAGACGCAGTCCCAAAGACTTACGCAGATATGGCAAAAAACAACCGTTCAACGTCAGCGGGCGTACTCGACTGCCCTTGTTTCGCGGATAACATTCACCTTGATCTGCCCCGGATAGGTCATCTCGGCCTCGATCTTCTTGGCAATATCGCGGGCCAGCAGCAATGACTGATCGTCGTTGACATGTTCGCTGGAAACCATGACGCGGATCTCACGGCCAGCCTGGATGGCAAAGGAGCTGCTGACACCATTGAAGGATGTGGCGATACGCTCCAGGTCAGCCAACCGTTTGACATAGGTCTCCATCATCTCACGACGCGCACCAGGACGGGCGCCGGAAAGTGCATCGGCTGCCTGCACCAGCACCGCCAGCACGCTGTTCGGTTTTTCGTCCTCATGGTGAGCCATGATGGCATGCACGATCTTGGGTGATTCGCCGTATTTGCGGGCCAGATCAGCGCCAATCACGGCGTGTGAACCTTCCACCTCATGGTCGACGGCCTTGCCCAGGTCATGCAGCAGGCCGGCGCGCTTGGCCTGTTTGACATTAATACCCAGTTCAGCAGCCATAATGCCGCAGATAAAGGCCACCTCCAGCGAATGCTGGTAGATATTCTGGGTGTAGGATGTACGGTACTTGAGACGGCCAATCAGCTTGAGCACCTCTGGATGGATGCCATGTACTCCCAGGTCAAAGGCGGCACGTTCACCAGCCTCCTTGATGGCCTGGTCAACCTCTTCGGTGGACTTGGCAACAACCTCTTCAATGCGCCCCGGATGAATACGGCCATCCCCGATCAGCTTCTCCAGCGACAGACGGGCCACCTCACGGCGCACCGGGTTGAAACCGGACAGAATCACCGCCTCCGGTGTGTCATCAATAATCAGATCGATACCAGTCGCTGCTTCAAGGGCGCGGATATTCCGCCCCTCTCTGCCGATGATACGTCCTTTCATCTCGTCAGACGGCAACGGCACTACCGAAACCGTCTTTTCAGCCACATATTCACCGGCATAGCGCTGAATGGATAACGCAATGATCTCCTTGGACTTCTTGTCAGCCGTCTCCCGGGCTTCCTCCTCGATGACCTTGATACGCTTGGCGGCATCGTGCCTGGCATCCTGCTCCATCAAGTCCATCAGCTCCTTCTTGGCTTGCGCCGCCGACATGCCCGACATCTCCTCCAGCTTGGCCAGCTGGACATCAGCCGCCTTTTTCAGTTCCGACTCCTTGAGCGCCAGCTGCTGCTCCCTGCTGGCCAGCCCCTGTTCCTTGGTCAGAAAATCCAGTTCCTTCTGGTCAAACAGGGCAATCTTTTTATCCAGATTATCCTCTTTTTGCTGAATCCTCTTTTCCTGAACCTGCAGTTCCTTGCGCTTTTCTGTAATCTCACGGTCATGGCCGGCCTTGGCTTCGATCGCCTCCGCCCTGGCCTTCAGTTCCGCTTCCTTGGCAATGGTATCTGCCTCTCGTTTGGCATCATCAATCATCTTGCTGGCAAGCTCTTCCGCCTGCCTCACAATCGCGCCGGAATCACGCTTGTTGAGCCTGTAACCAACAAAGTACGCTGCTGCTGCAACCACCAGGGTTATTACGATCATCAGTCCGTCGTTCATCATATCAATAACCTCCTCTATGTTAATCGCCTCTTCTCCGTACAGAGAAGGGCTGGCTCAGCAGCGAATAACCCGCCTGTCTGTAACCAGGACATCCATTCTGACATCATGGTCATCCGCTGCAATACTGCCGTCAATCAACTGAAATTCATGGCAGAATCCGACCAAACACGCCTTGAGGCCGGGATTCCGCAGAAAACGGTCATAGTACCCCTTGCCAAAACCGATACGGTGCCCGTTGCGGTCAAAGGCAACGCCAGGCACAACAATCAGGTCCGGCTCATCGGCCTGGTGGTCATCGCTTCCAACCGGTTCAAGAATGCCGAAACTACCCTGGCGAAACATTTCAGCGGAGTGCGCCTGCCGCATCACCATGCCATGACCGCTGACCACCGGGTAAAGCACGCGCTTGCCGTCGGCAAAAGCACTATCGCGCACAAGCAACGTGTCAACCTCGTTCTGCAGCGGCGCGTAGAGGGCCACGCAGGCGGCCCCGCGATACTCGTCCAGCTCCATCAAAAGCTGCTGGGCCTCGCGGCTGGCAACACGCCATTCATCCACGGACATGGCTCGACGCAGCTTGAGCATCTGCTGACGTAGCGTTTGTTTCGGCATGAAGCCTCGCTATCCCGCAAACAAAATAAAAGGCAAAACACAAGGGGGAGTCCGGTTAAGCAACCGGCCAGATCTATCAGGGAGGAAACTCGGGAAAGACTGCTTTAAAGGGTTCTGCCGCATGGGCCATGCGGTGAATCGCAGTGATTCCTTTATCTATTGAGGATATATTCTGCTGTTGTCGAATATCAGCAAACAGGTCCGGCAATGTCGGCACATGTAGAAACTGATTGATGCTGCGAATATATGATCAAATCTCCCAGAAGAGACCTGGTAATCTGTATCAGGGCAACTGCAGCCGATCCACCATGGCACGCAGCCTGTTGTCCAGGGCACAGTCCGCATCCCTGGCGCACTTCAGATCAAGCAACTCTTCACTAATATTCAGCAGGGCCAGGGTCAGCACCAACTGCTGGTCACTCCTGCGAAGCGACGTAGCGATCTCTCCGAGCCTCTGATTGACAAACTCTTCAACAGCCTGCACCTTTTCGGGAGCTGCCGCACTCACCACCGACAGTTCGCGATCCAGCACCCTGAGCTGGTGGGTTGTCTTCATGGAGATGCCCCCGTTAAATCCCTAGATCCCGTCCAGTTTGCCAATGATCGCATCAAAGCGGGACTTCAGTCCCTCACGCTCGGAAAGATAGCGTTGATTTTCCTCTTTCAGAGCAGCATTTTCATTTTTAAGGGCGTTGTATTTTTCAACAAGTTCATCCACCCTTCTTTCCAACATCTCAAACAGCTCGTGATCCAATGTTTCGTCCTCCTTTCGGGACGCATCAATATAACCATCAGCAGGGGTGAAGTCAAGCCCTAATTGACTGAATTTGCGGGATTCCACGGCATTTCGACTCCATTGAAACACTGTTTGTCAGGACTTGAAAATTGCCTCGGTAAACTCACGCGGATCGAAATCCCTCAGGTCTTCCACCGACTCGCCCACACCGATATACCTGACCGGCAAAGCGAATTCATGACTGAGCGCAACCACGATGCCGCCCTTGGCAGTGCCGTCCAGCTTTGTCAGAGCGATGCCGGTCACCCCCGCCGCCTCCTTGAACAGCCGTGCCTGGGAGACGGCATTCTGTCCGGTGCCGGCATCCACTACCAGCAGGGTTTCATGGGGCGCGCCGGGGATTTCCCGACTGATAATCCTGCGAATCTTCTTCATCTCCTCCATCAGATTGACCTTGGTATGCAGCCGGCCAGCCGTATCCACAATCAGCACATCCGCCTGTCTGGCCAAGGCCGCCTTGCAGGCATCAAACACCACCGCCGAGGGATCGGCTCCCTCCTTGTGGCGGATAACATCCACCCCCGAACGTTCTCCCCAGGCCACCAACTGCTCGGCGGCCGCAGCGCGGAACGTATCCGCAGCGGCCAGCAGCACCTTTTTCCCCTCACCCTTATAGCGTGCGGCCAGCTTGCCAATCGTGGTGGTCTTGCCAACCCCGTTAACACCGATCACCAGCAGCACGCACGGAGCGCCAGACAGCTCCAGCCTTGCATGATGCAACTCAAGCCGCTTGAGGATTTCCTCCTTGAGCACCTGACGCAAGGCAGCGCCATCCTTCAGCTCGTTGCGGTCCATGCGCTGCTCCAGGGTACGGATCAATTCGACTGCGGTCTTGACACCGATGTCGGAGGTAATCAGAATCTCTTCCAGCTCTTCCAGCGTTTCGGCATCAATTTCCTTCTTGCCCAGCACCAGCGCATCGATCCGTCCAACCAGCCCATCCCTGGTTTTCTGCAGGCCGTTTTTCAGGCGTTCAAACAATCCGGGGCGACCTGTTTCGGACAGTGCCGCTACATCCGGAGCAGGTGCGGGCTGATCACCAGCCTTCAAATCATCAGATGGGCCAGCCAGACGATCCATCAGCCCCCTGAAAAAACCCTTATTCTCCTGCTCTGCCATCACATCTCCTTCCTGATATCAACCAGCGCCTGTCTGAAATGGTAACGGGCCAGACTCAACGAACCGCTACGATCAACACTCAGCACCAGAGAATAATCCTCGTCGATAATGCCGATAATCAGATGCACGCCAGACGAACTGATCACCAGCTCCTCGATCTGCCCGGCATCGTCACAGCTGCCATGCAGCTCCTTGAAAGCGGACAACAGGATCGCCTTGTGGGCGGCAATAAAACGTATCTCGTAAGGGTCACAGTAACAGTACTCCTGTACCGCCTCTCCCTCCCAGTCCACCATGATGGCACCGATGGCCTTGGGGGTACTGTGCACCAACTTTTCCAGAACAGCCTCTATGGACACCTTTACAAACCTCCTAAAATCTGGGACTAGTGACTGGGGACTGGGAACATCACAGCCCTGATCCCTTGTCCCTAGCACCCTGTCCCTCATCCCCGGTAAAAGCCTTTGACTTTGCCCGTCCCCAGCCCACCAGTCCCGGGTTCTAATGCAATCTGACCGAAACCATCTTGGACGTCCCCGGCGCCTCCATGGTGATTCCGTATAACATGTCCGCCACCTGCATGGTGGTCTTGTTATGGGTGATCACGATAAACTGGGATATCGCGCTCATCTCCCGGACCATCTCGTTGAAGCGGCCGATGTTGGCGTCATCCAGCGGTGCATCCACCTCATCCAGCAGGCAGAATGGTGTCGGCTTGATCAAAAAGATGGAAAAGATCAGTGCCACAGCCGTAAGCGCCTTCTCGCCGCCGGAAAGCAGGGTCACATTTTGCAGCTTCTTGCCTGGCGGCTGGACGATAATATCGATACCGGTCTCCAGCAGATCCTCTTCATTGGTCAGCCGCAACTCGGCCTGGCCGCCGCAGAACAGACGCGGAAAAACCTCCTGAAACTTGGCGTTGACCTGGTTATAGGTCTCGAGAAAACGCTGCCGCGTAGTGCGGTTGATCTTCTGGATAGCCTGCTGCAGGCCGCGCATGGACTCCTCCAGATCATCCTTCTGGGCGCTCAGGAAATTGAAGCGTTCCTCCATGCCGGCACACTCGTCAATGGCCATCAGGTTGACCTCGCCCATCTCGTCCAGCAGCCGCTGCAACTCTGCCTGACGCCCCCGGGCAGACACCTCGCTGAAATCAGACTGTTCCAGCCGTGCCAATGCCTCTTTCATCGGGATGCGGCTCCGCTCCTGCATACCGCGCTCCAGATGCTCGGCCTGCATATTGAGCGTGGAAAAACGCAGATTCAGATCAGCATGGGACTGCCGTACAGCAGCACTTTCGTCACGCGCCTGTCGAGCGGCATGTTCCCTTTCTGTCAACTGGACAGCAGCCGCATCATAGCACTGGCGAACCGTTGCCAGCCGTTCTTCAGAACGGGACTGCCGGAGCGCCAGCCCTTCCAGCAGCTCCGATCCGGCAACAATGGCTTCGCACAGCCGGGCAAGCTCCTGAGAACCGCTTTCAAGCTGTTCCCGGTCAGACGCGATGCGCCGCTCCAGATCCTGCTGCTGCCGTTCCAACTCCTTGATACCCCGCAGGCAGGAGTCGTGCTGCTCCCTCAAGGTGGCGACCTGCACGCGGATCACCGTAACCCGCTCGCGTGCCTCGGAGAGCAGACTGCGTTTCTCCTCCAGCCCAGACTTAAGCCCTTCCAGCGCCTGTTCCAAATCCCGCTCGGCAGCAGAGGTCTCATCGATGCGCTGCGTTGCCTGTCCGGCCTCCGCCTCCAGCGCCACCCGTTCCTCGTCCAGATTGGCCTCGTCCAGGGTCTGCATGGCCAGCCGTTCCTCGATACGGCCAACCTCATCCGCAGCCTGCTGCCGATCCCGGGCAAGCCCGGACAAACGCAGTTCGGACTGGTGCAGACGTGTGCCGACCACCCGGATCGATTCGGCCAGTTCCTGTGACAGCTGCCGCAGGCTGTCCCGTTCGGCTCCCAGGACAGAAACGTCCTTTTCCAGCCCGGCCACCAGCCCTTCCAGATCGCGTATCTCACGTTTCTTGTGGACAAGACCCTTGCGCACCTGCTCGGCCGAACCGCCGCTGACCATGCCGCCCGCGTAGGCCATATCGCCGTCCCTGGTTACAAAACGCAGGCCGGGAAAACGCCGGGAAAACGCCAGCGCCTGCTCCAGGCCATCGGCCACGATCACATCGGCCAGCAGCAACTGCACAAGCCCGCCGTAAACCCCTTCGACACGCACCAGCCCGGCCAGAGCCAGCGTGCCCTCCGGCGCTTCTGCAGGCGCAGTCGCTGTGTCCAGAGGCAGCGCCAGCAATGCTCGACCGGCATTGCCCTGCTTGAGATGGGCAATCGCCCGGACACTGTCTGCCGCATCCGCACAAAGCACACCCTGCAGGCATTCACCCAGGGCCGCCTCCAGAGCCGCCTCGAATTCCTCCGCTACGGACACCTCATCTGCCAGCACACCGCGAAAAATGGAGCGCAGTTCACTGGACTGCATCAGGCTCCTGACCCCCTGACCATAGCCGGCAAAGCTGTTTTCCAGCTCCACCAGCGAAGCCAGGCGGGAAGAGGTGCGATTCAACTCGTCACGGCGATGCTGCCAGTTCTTTTCCAGCTCCGGCAACCGCTCCTTAAGACCGTCCTCCTGCAGGCGCAGCGCCGCACGTTCGCCATTCAGCCCTTCATATTGACGGCGTTCCTCCGCCTCTTCTGTCTCCAGCTCCACAACCCGGCGGCGGGTCAGCTCCAGCCGTTCACCCAGCTGAACACCCTCGCGCCGGCTCCGTTCAAGCCGTTCGGCAAGACCGGACAGGCGCTTGCGGGCAGTTTCCAACCGGTTTTTTGATTGGGCCAACTCGGAGATCACACTGAAAAGCTGCTTGCGTCGCGCCTCCAGCATGCGATTAAGCTCGGCCTCAGCCTGCTGGTCCGCTGCCAGCGCCTGTTCCTGCTCCAGCAGCTCGGCCTGCCGTGCCAGCACATCCCCTGACGAAGCATCACGGCGTATCTCTAGCGCCGTGCGCTGCTCAAGGCAATCCTTCAATCGCAAGACCAGTTCGGACACCTCGGATTCCAACCGGGCCACCCGCCCGGAAAGGGCGGTCTGCTCCTTGCGCTGAAACTCCAACGCACTTTCCGCAGCAGCAGACTCGGAACGAACACGATAGATCTCCTCCTGGGCCGTGTTAAGCACCTTCTCCGCCTCCAGCAGTTCCAGGCGAGCCCTCTCCAGCTCCGACTCGCCCAGCGTCGCGGCCGCAAATGCCTTGCGAATACGATCATCCAGCGAGGAAAGCTCCTCTTCGGCCTGCTGCCGCTGCTGCTGCAGGGCACGGTATTCGCTAGCAGAGAAGAGCAGTTCGATACCGCGCAGTTCGTCACGCAACTCCCGGAATTTTTCCGCCTTTCTGGCCTGACGCTGTAACGCGGATAACTGGCGCCTGATCTCTCCCAGTACATCGGACAGACGCATCAGGTTCTGACGGGTGGCCTCGATCTTTTTCAGCGCCAACTGTTTGCGAGCCTTGAACTTGGTGACACCGGCCGCCTCCTCGATCAGGAAGCGCCGCTCCTCCGGCCTGGAATGCAGGATCATGCCGATCTTGCCCTGTTCGATGATCGAGTACGCCTTGGTACCCACACCCGTATCCATGAACAGCTCGGTGATATCCATCAGCCGGCAGGGCGTTTTGTTGATCAGGTAATCGCTGTCTCCGTCCCGGTAAAGCCGGCGGGTCAGCTGCACCTCTGAAAACTCCAGGTATCTGGCCGGCGCGCGGCCGTCCTCGGTGGAGAACACCAGCGTCACCTCAGCCATACCCAATGGCTTGCGCGTCTCGCTGCCGGCGAAGATCACATCCTCCATGGACTTGCCCCGCAGATTTTTGGCGGACTGCTCCCCCATGCACCAGCGGATGGCATCAACCACATTGGACTTACCGCAGCCGTTGGGCCCGACCACGCCGGTCACCCCCTGCTGAAAGTCCAGCACCACCTTGTCGGCAAAGCTCTTAAAGCCGTTTATTTCCAGGCGTTTGATTTTCATGGATTGTGTACTTTATCAGAGCAACCTGCAAAGTTGAAGCGGAGATAAGCCGGGCATTCAAAAAAATGAAATTGCGGGGGGACTCACGTCACAACGCGGGCGTGATATACTTTTCACACACAGCTTAAGAACAGGGAGGACATAACCATGATCAGACATCTGCTGGCCGCGCTGCTGGCAACATGCTGCTTTGCCGCCAATTGCCCGGCCAATGAAATCACGCCCCTGGCCGACTGCACCAGACAGGTATTCAGGGAGATCAAGAAAAATGGCAGCTGGACAGGACAGGCGCCATCGCAATGCAATGCCAGGATAATCGTGGAAAAGCGGCCAACCGGGCTGTTTGTAACCGCCTGGACAAACAATATGCGCGGCAGCGGGTGGGAACGGCTTGTTTTTTCCACTGCCATGGCCTACGAAGAACTGACCACTGTCCGCAGGATCAAGCGTGCGGAAAAGGATATCCGCGCAAGGGCCATACGCCTGGACCGCTGTCTGGAATCCATCATCAAAAACAACCTGCCCGGGGAATGCCGGGACCGCGCAACCAAATCCTACCAGGCCGGCGAATCCAGCGGAATCAAGAACAGACGGCTGATCTGGCTGGACGACGATGGCCGCCATGCCGTTGTGGAACACGCCTACGGCAACACATCACCGACCACAGCGCCACCAGCCGACCTGTTCAGCGGAGAGCGGGTGCTGCCCGGCATGATTATCAACCTGCACACCAGATAGTTTAGGAATCGGGAATATTTTTCGACTTTTGCCGGATAATCACGGGAATAGACAAAAATCAATCTGATTAGAACCAATCTGCAGCTTACTACAAGTTCCTCCCCCTTCAAGGGGGAGGTTAGGAGGGGGATGGGGTTGATTGTGCACCAGATTTTACCCCATCCCCACCCCAGCCCTCCCCTTGAAGGGGAGGGAGATTTCTTCTGGCAGGAGATCAGTACTTCTGAGTAACTTCATCGTAAGTGTTTGAATTTATGTGATCAAGCAGTTTGGGG
>DAONZY010000040.1:0-24494 GCA_035407085.1 Deltaproteobacteria bacterium
CGCCCAGGCACGGGGTGGTAATGACCTGGCCGGTGGCCAGCAGATCAGAATCCTTGCCGAAAAGCAGCTGCTGCACAGCCTGATTATAAACGGCAGAACCGTCAATCGGCTGATAGCCGCGCGGTGAGGCGGCCTTAAAGAGGGTCTCTTCGGCACACTTGACAGCTGCCAGCAACGGCAGTTTGCCGTTATCGTCATAATAAACGCCTACGCCAAGATTAACCTTTGTGGCGCGGCTGTCGGCGTTGTAAGCCTCGGTAAGTCCCAGAATCGGATCCTTGGGGGCCATTTCCACTGCAGCAAAAATCGAAGCGCTCATACTTTCTCTCCTTTGATCAGATATGATTTAACACCATCAGGAAATCGGGGGTTAGAAGGGCAGCAGGAACAGGACCTTCACGGGATGATCTGGCCGGGTTCAAAAGTTCGCAGCCGTTGCAACGGTGCGAAATATTATCACTGCTTCCGGCCGTGGTCAAAGCAAATTTACGGCGATTTTACAACCAGCCGAATCCCATCCTGGGACGGTTTGACAACCGTTCGGGCAGAGGTAGAATTACGTTTTAAATGAAGGCCCGGTGGCCTGATCCACCACCTACTAATCCATACCATGACCAAGGTTAATAATCCGGGCAAAATCAGGGGGTAAACAGACATGGCCAATATCGGCACAAACAAAGGTGTAATTGCGATTCTAACCGGCGGCGGCGACGTTCCCGGCCTCAATCCGGCTATCCGCGCCGTCACCATCCGCGCCCTGCGGGAAGGTTACCAGGTGATCGGCATCCGCCGCGGCTGGGCCGGCATCATGGAGCTGATCCGTGACCCGCAGGCCGACAACAGCAACAATTATCAAGTGCTATCCGAGGAGATCGTCAACCGGTCCGGACGCACCGGCGGCACCTTTCTGCACACCTCGCGCACCCGGCCCAGTCACGTCAAAAAATGCGCAGTTCCGGAACATCTCAGAAGCATCTACAGTGATGAAACCAACGACCTGACCCCGGAGGTTATCAAAAATCTGGACTACCTGGGTGTGGACTATCTGATCCCGATCGGCGGGGACGACACACTAAGCTACGGCGTGCGGCTCTATCAGGAAGGCATCAAGGTTATTGCCATCCCCAAGACCATGGATAACGACGTGCCGGGCACCGACTACTGCATCGGCTTCAGCACCTGCGTCACCCGCACCATCGAAATGACCAACCGCCTGCGCACCAGCGCCGGTTCCCATGAACGCATCCTGGTACTGGAGGTCTTCGGCCGTTACGCCGGATTCACCGCCATGCTGCCGACCATGGCTGGCGCCGCCAACCGCTGCGTAATACCGGAATACAAGTTCGACATCGATCAGCTCACCGAGCTTTTGGTGAATGACCGCAACACAAACCCCAGCAAATACTCGATCGTGCTGGTTTCAGAGGGCGCCATGTACACCGGCGGTGAGATGGTCTTCCAGGACGCCACCACCGACGCATACGGCCACGCCAAACTGGGCGGCATCGGCGACCTGGTATCAGACCGCATCAAGGAATTGAGCAAAAAATACAACAACGGCCACTCCATTGACATCATCAACCAGAAACTGGGCTACCTGGTGCGCGGCGGCGATCCGGATGCCATCGACTCAATCGTGCCGATGGCCTATGGCAACCTGGCGCTGGATCTGATTCTGCAGGGTGTGCACGGTCGCATCGTCGTACTGAAAAACGGGCGCTACGACAACCTGCCCATCGACGTGGTCACTGCCTCCAAAAAACTGATCAACATCGAGAAAAACTACAACTGCCAGCGGCTGCGCCCCCGCTACGAAAGCTTTGAACTGAAACCACTGTTGCTGATGACCAGCGAATAACACTTAATAAAAACCGGTTCAGGCATAACAAGACAGGGGGCGGTGCACATCAGCATGCACTGCCCCTTTTGTTTTGCCCCCCCCACATCGCAATGCTGCTTGATTTGCCCACCTGTTCGGGTTAATTTACCTGCGCACAGCCATACTCAACAACAGGACTCGCCATACCATGCACATACTCTGCATCGACACATCCACCTCAACCGCCTCTTTGGCCCTGACCACTGATGACCGACTGTTGGCCGCCGCCACCTTCAATGCCGACCGGACCCTGTCGGTCCGCCTGATGCCGGAGATCGAACACCTGCTGGAGATGTCATCACTCACCATCCGTGATCTCGACCTGCTGGCCTGCGCCACCGGACCCGGTTCCTTCACCGGCGTGCGCGCCGGGGTAGCCACCATCCAGGGTTTAAGTCTGGCCTGCGCCAAACCGTGCGTCGGTTTTTCATCTTTGTCGCTGATGGCGCTGAACTTTCCCATGGCGGCCTGGCCCGTTGCCACCATGCTGGATGCACGCAAGGGCGAAGTCTATGCCGCCCTGTTCGACTGCTCCGCCGCAATGCCGGTTCCGCTCATCAGGGAATGCGTCATGGCGCCGGAAGCATTTCTGGACCAGATCACCAATGCAACCAGCGGCCCGGTCATCCTGGCCGGCGACGGCACTGACCGCTATCGCGACATCATCGCTGCCCGCCTGGGCAAATCAGCCATCCTCGCCCCCTTCACCCATAATATCTGCCATGCCGCCAACGGCGCCATCCTGGCCCTGGCCGCCCATCAGGCCGGCAACACACTCGCCCCCGCCCAACTGCTGCCGGTCTACCTGCGCGCCTCGGAAGCGGAGTACGCCAAACTGGACAAACAGGCCGAACTGCGGGGCAGATAGCAGCAAACGTCTTGGAGTGTTGTATCCTGTCTCCCGTGTGGATCGTTTTTATACCCAGGAGTTAACTCATATTTTTTACCCATACATTTGAGGCACTTACAAAACGTATTAATCATATCAGCATATTACCGCAATTGACACATCAACCGCCCGGGCGCATAATGGCGACCCGACTGCGTTAAAAATGCGGTTCTTTCGGCAGCAGCAAGACCACCTTAGTCCGTTCATCCAAACCGCTTACAGGAACCACATTCAACATGGATACACCACAATTCGCACATCTGCATCTGCACACCCAGTATTCCCTGCTTGATGGCGCCATCCGCATCGAGGACCTGATCAAGAAGGCCAAGGAATTCAACATGCTGGCGGTGGCGCTGACCGACCACGGCAACATGTTCGGCGCGGTCGAGTTCTATCTAAAATGCAAGAAGGCCGGCATCAAGCCTGTGATCGGCTGCGAGGTCTACCTGGCGCCGGATTCCCGTTTTTCCAAAGACGCCAAAGGCATCTCCGATGCGGCCTATCACCTGGTGCTGCTCTGCCAGAACATGACCGGTTACAAAAACCTTTCCTACCTGGTTTCAGCCGGTTACAAGGAAGGCTTTTACTACCGACCGCGCATCGACCGGGAACTCTTGTCCGGCCACGCCGAAGGACTGATCGCCCTGTCCGCCTGCTTGAAGGGCGAGGTGGCCATGCAGTGCGGCCGCAACAGGATGGAAGATGCGCTGGAGACGGCCCGCTGGTACAGCGAGCTGTTTCCGGAGCGCTACTATATTGAGCTGCAGGAAAACACCCTGCCGGAGCAGGAGATTGCCAACAAGCGGCTGATGGAGGTGGCGTCGGAGCTGAAGCTGCCGCTGGTGGCGACCAACGATTGCCATTACCTGAACCGCGAAGACGCCCGCGCCCACGAGGTGCTGCTCTGCATCCAGACCGGCAAGACCATGAACGACGAGAACCACATGCGTTTTTCGGCGGATGAGTTTTACGTCAAGACACCGGAAGAGATGGCAGCGGCATTTTCCTATGCTCCAGAGGCCATTGCCAACACGATGGAGATCGTCAGCCGCTGCGACCTGGAACTGCCGCTGGAAAAGGAGTACTTCTTTCCCCATTTCGAACCGCCACCGGGCAAGACCCACGACGAGATGTTGGAGGAGTTGGCCTTTAACGGTCTGAAAGAGCGCATGGTCGCCATCAGGGCCAAATACCCGGACATGACCGCTGAACGGGAACAGGCCTATCATGACCGCCTGCGCATCGAACTGGACTGCATCGAGCAGATGAAATTCCCGGCCTACTTCCTGATCGTTTCCGACTTCATCAACTGGGCCAAAAACCAGGGCATCCCGGTCGGCCCGGGCAGGGGTTCGGCTGCCGGCTCGCTGGTGGCCTACGCGATCAGGATCACCGACCTGGATCCACTGCCCTATAACCTGCTATTCGAGCGTTTTCTCAACCCTGAACGTATCAGCATGCCGGATATCGACGTGGACTTCTGCCAGGACCGCCGTGAAGAGGTGATCCACTACGTTATTGAAAAGTACGGCCGTGAGAGGGTCTGCCAAATCATCACCTTCGGGACCATGAAGGCCAAGGCGGCCGTGCGTGACGTGGGCAGGGCCCTGAACATGGCCTACGGCGATGTGGATCGGATTGCCAAGTTGGTGCCGGATGACCTGGGCATCACGCTGCAGCAGGCTCTCAAGCAGGAGCCCCAGCTCATGCAGCTGGCCGAGCAGGACCCCCAGATCAAGGACCTGCTGGACACGGCCCTGTGCTTGGAGGGGCTGGCCCGCCATGCCGGCACCCATGCCGCAGGCGTAGTGGTGGCCCCGCGCCAGCTGGAGGAGTTCATCCCGGTCTACAAAGACCAGAAGACCGGTTCAATCAACACCCAGTATTCCATGAAGTACACGGAGATGGTCGGCCTAGTGAAGTTTGACTTCCTGGGACTGAAGAACCTGACTGTGATCGACAATGCCGTCAAACTGGTACGGGCCGGCAAGGATCCCACCTTTGACATCACCCTGCTGCGCGACGACGACAAGGCCAGCTATGACCTGATCTCGTCCGGCAACACCACCGGTATCTTCCAGCTGGAATCCAGCGGCATGAAGGAAATGCTGATCAAACTCAAGCCCTCCTGTTTTGAGGATGTAATCGCCGCCTGTGCCCTCTATCGTCCGGGACCGTTGGGCTGCGGCATGGTGGACGATTTTATCGAGCGCAAGCACGGCCGCCAGAAGGTGGTCTATGACCTGCCGGAGCTGGAGCCGATCCTCAAGGACACCTACGGCGTCATCGTCTATCAGGAACAGGTCATGCAGATTTCCCGAACCCTGGCCGGCTATTCCCTGGGACGTGCCGACCTGCTTCGCCGCGCCATGGGCAAGAAGGATCCGGCGGTCATGGCCAAGGAAAAGCAGCCATTCCTGGAGGGTGCCACCAAACTGGGGATCGACACCAAAAAAGCCGAGGCGATCTTCGACCAGATGGCCAAATTCGCCGAATACGGTTTCAACAAGTCCCACTCGGCCGCCTATGCGCTGATCGCCTACCAGACCGCCTGGCTGAAGGCCCACTACCCGGTGGAGTTTCTAGCAGCGTTGTTGACCTGCGACATGGACAATACCGACAAGGTCATCAAGAACATCGCCGACTGCCGCGAACAGGGGATCGAGGTCCTGCCGCCCGACATCAACGCCTCCGGCCTGTCATTCACAGTGGTGGGCAACTCAATGCGTTTCGGCCTGGGAGCGGTCAAAGGGGTCGGCACCGGCGCCGTGGAGGCAATCATTGAAGCGCGTGGAGAAACCCCGTTCAAGGACCTGTTCGACTTCTGCGAGCGGGTCGATATGCGCAAGTCCAACAAAAAGGTTTTGGAGGCACTGATCAAGTGCGGCGCATTCGATTGCACCGGCGCTGCGCGTGCGGCCATGATGGAAGGGCTGGAGGCGGCCATGGGCTACGGTCAGCGGGTTCAGCAGGAACGCGACAGCGCCCAGGTATCACTGTTCGGCACGGAAGAGGTGGTCAGGCTTAACAGCAACGGCTGCAAGCTACCCAGCGTTCCGGAATGGTACGACAAGGAGAAGCTGGCCTTCGAGAAGGAGGCGCTTGGCTTCCTGATCACCGGTCACCCGCTGGCCCGCTACATGGAGGACATCCGCAGGATAGGCTGTACGGATATCGCCAAACTGTCCGATCTGGCAGATGGCAGCGAAGCCAGGTTCTGCGGCATCGTCACCGCCTTCCGGGAGATCATCACCAAGAAGGGTGACCGCATGTGTTTCGCCACACTGGAGGACATGACCGGCTCAGTGGAGATCACGGTTTTTGCCGATATTTATGCCAATACCTCCCAACTGCTCAAGTCCGACGACCCGCTATATGTGACCGGCAAGGTTGAAAAGGGCGAAAAGGGGGCCAAGATACTGGTGCAGGCCCAGAAAGAGGGGGGCAGCGAATGGCAGCAGCGCCATCGCGGACCAGGCGGGGATGTGCGTCACCTGCACGATGTCCAGACCCAGACCACCCGCAGGATTTCCTTCAACCTGCGCATCGACCAGACCTCGAAGGAGCACCTGGAGGCGCTGAAGGGCATCCTGGAGCGCTACCAGGGTGAGACACCGGGATTCATCCATTTCATCATCGAGGAACGCGGCCAGGCCACCATGCCCCTGCCCGGACCTGCTGGCGTGCTGCCAGCCGAAGAATTAAAACTGGAAGTAGAACGGCTGTTTGGATATAATGCGGTTTCTTTTGAATAGTTTATGGCAGATGCCGTTTAGTGAGTGTTGCAACCGTACAGAACAAGTGACCTAGTGAAAAGGAGTTTACCACCATGTCAGCACCGCATTACCTGGATTTTGAAAAACCGATTATGGAACTGGAAAGAAAGATTGATGAGATCCGGCAACTGGCCGGTGACGGACTCAACCTGGATGCAGATGTGGCCGCATTCCAGGCCCGCATCAACCAGATGCGCGCAGATGTATTCGCCAACCTCAACCGCTGGCAGACCACCCAGGTCGCCAGACACGTCAACCGCCCCTTTACACTGGACTACATCAGGCTGATGTTCACCGAGTTCACCGAACTGCATGGTGATCGCAATTTCGGTGATGACCACGCACTAGTCTGCGGCCTGGCGCGTTTTGAAGGTTGCCCGATAGCCGTGATCGGACACCAGAAAGGCCGTGACACCAAGGAAAAGGTCTTCCGCAATTTCGGCATGCCCAACCCGGAAGGCTACCGCAAGGCGCTGCGCATCATGCAGATGGCCGAGCAGTTCAAACTGCCGGTGATTACCTTTGTGGATACCCCCGGCGCCTACCCCGGTATCGGCGCGGAAGAACGCGGCCAGGCCGAAGCGATCGCGCGCAACCTGCGGGAGATGTCCAGTCTGCGTATCCCGATCGTTACGATCATCACCGGCGAAGGGGGATCGGGCGGTGCGCTGGCCATCGCGGTCGGCAACCGCATCCTGATGCTGGAGCACTCGGTTTATTCCGTGATTTCGCCAGAAGGCTGCGCTGCCATCCTCTGGTCCGACGGCACTAAAGGGGCCCAGGCCGCTGAAGCACTAAAGCTGACCGCCCGCGACATCATCAAGCTGGGTGTGATTGACGAGATCGTCAAGGAGCCTGTCGGCGGAGCACACCGCAACCATGAGACCATGGCCGCCACACTGAAGCAGTCCCTCTCGCGCCATTTGCAGGAACTGAACAGCAAGTCTGGAGATGAGCTGGTGGAAGACCGTTACAGAAAGTTCAGGGCCATGTCGCAGTTCGTTGAATAGCTTGAGCAGAGATACAACCACGCTATGGGGGCTGCGGCCCCCTTTTTTGATTGAAACAAAGGCCTGAAAACCCGCGTTTTCAGAGGCAGACAGACAGGGGATACCATGCAAGAAAGATTGCAGAAGCTGATTTCACAGGCCGGCATCGCATCGCGGCGTGCCGCCGAGGAGATGATCCTGGCTGGACGCGTATCGGTCAATGGCACAGTTGTTTCCGAACTTGGCTGCAAGGCCGATCCGGCGGTGGACCGCATCGAGGCGGACGGCAAACAGGTCAGGCCGGTCTCCAGCCATATCTACATCCTGCTTAACAAGCCGGTCGGCTACATGACCACCCTGGACGACCCTGAGGGCAGACAACTGGTCACCGACCTGCTGACTGATATTAAAGAACGCGTCTATCCGGTGGGTCGGCTGGACTACAACACCGAGGGGCTGCTTTTGCTGACCAACGACGGTGAATGGGCCAACAAACTGATGCATCCCCGCCACGAAATCGACAAGGAATACCATGTGCGCGTGCGCGGCAAAGCCCACAAAAGCCAGCTGGACCAGTTGGCCAAAGGGGTGGAGATGGACGGCAGACCGACCGCCCCGGCTACCGTTAAATTGATCAAGGACGGCGAGCAGAATGACTGGGTCTCCATCACCATCCATGAGGGTCGCAACCGCCAGATCCGACGCATGTGCGAAGCGGTCAGCCTTTCAGTCGTGCGTCTAAAACGGGTGCGCTATGGTTCTTTGAATGTGGGGGCCTTGAGGCCGGGACAGTACCGTCTGCTGACCGAAGCCGAGGTAAAGGCCCTGGCAGCGCCGCAACAGCGCCCCCGGAAGACCGTCGGAGACAACGTCTCGAAACGCCCTACCAACAATACGCCGCAAAATGACTCCGCAAGCCGGGGACGCAGCCTTGCCCGACGTGACAGCCGGCCAGGTAAAAACAGCCGCTGACACCGCCCATACGCACAACCATACCAGGAGTCATGATGTCCATCTCGGAAGACCAGCACCGCACCATTATAGATTTCATCACAACAGATACTGGTATTGCCGCCCGCCAGGTAGCCCAGACAGCCGCCCTGCTGCAGGAAGGGGCAACTGTTCCATTCATCGCCCGCTATCGCAAGGAGTTAACCGGTGAACTGGACGAGGTGCAGATCCGCACCATCGAGGAACGGCTGGCCTACTATGGCGAGCTGGAAGAACGCAAAAACACCATCATCGCCACCATTGATGAACAGGGCAAGCTGACGCCGGAACTGCGCAGCCGCATCATCGCCACACGCCTCAAGACCGAACTGGAAGACCTCTATCTGCCCTACAAACCCAAACGACGCACCAAGGCCACCATTGCCCGTGAAAGGGGATTGGAACCGCTGGCAGATCTGATCGCCGCCCAGGTGATTACGGAGGGTACACCAGAATCGGTTGCCGCGCCGTTCGTCAATCCGGAAAACGGCGTGCCGGATGCCCAGGCAGCGCTGGAGGGTGCCGGACACATACTGGCCGAACGGCTTTCCGACGATGCCGATGCCCGCGCCATGGTGCGGCGGCTGACCTGGGAACAGGGGATCATGGAATCCCGAGTTTCGGCAGACAAAAAGGGCAAGGTCAGCAAGTTCGAGATGTACTACGACTACAGCGAAAAGTTGAGCAGCGTGCCTTCCCACCGCATGCTGGCCATGCGGCGTGGTGAAAGCGAGGAGGTGCTGCTGCTGTCGCTGCTGGCCCCGACAGAGCAGATCCTGTCCGGTCTCAAGACCCGCCTGATCCGGCAGGAGAGCATTTTCAAACCGCTGCTGAATCTGGTGGCCGAGGATGCCTACAAGCGCCTGATCGCCGCTTCAATCGAGGTGGAGCTGCGGCTGGAAGCCAAACGCATTGCCGATGAAGCGGCCATCCATGTGTTTGCCCAGAACCTGCGCAACCTGCTCCTGGCGCCACCGGCCGGCAGCAAGCGCGTGCTGGGCATCGATCCGGGACTGCGCACCGGCTCCAAGCTGGCAGCCGTTGACGGCACCGGCCGCTTTCTGGGCCATGCCACCATCTATCCGCACACCGGACAGGCCCGCATCCCGGAAGCTAGGCAAACCCTGCTCGGACTGTTGGAGGCGCACAACATCGAAATGATCGCCATCGGCAACGGCACCGCCAGCCGCGAGATGGAGCAGTTTACCAAGGAAACCCTGAAAGCAGCTGGCAGGCATTTGCCGGTCGTAATCGTCAGCGAGGCCGGTGCCAGTGTCTATTCCGCGTCAGACATCGCCAGGGAGGAATTTCCTGAGCTGGATCTGACCGTACGCGGAGCCATCTCCATCGCCCGGCGCTTGCAGGATCCACTGGCCGAACTGGTCAAGATCGACCCCAAAAGTATCGGCGTGGGCCAGTACCAGCATGACGTGCACCAGGGGCTTTTGAAAAAGGCCCTGGACGATGTGGTGGAGTCCTGCGTCAACTTTGTGGGTGTTGACCTGAACACGGCCTCCTGGGCGCTGCTGGCCTACGTATCCGGACTGGGGCAATCCCTGGCACGGGCTATCGTGAAATACCGCGACGAGAACGGCGCCTTTGCCACCCGCAGAGAACTGCTCAAGGTGCCCCGTTTTGGCGCCAAGGCATTCGAACAGTCAGCCGGGTTCCTGCGCATCCGCGGCGGCCAGCACCCGCTGGACAACACCGCCGTCCACCCCGAACGCTACCCTCTGGTGGAGACAATGGCTGCGGACAGCGGTGTCACGCTGGAGCAACTGACCAGCGATCCCGCACTGGCCGCCCGCATCGACATCAAACAGTACATCAGTGAACAGGTGGGGCTGCCAACCCTGAAGGATATCCTGGAAGAGTTGAAAAAACCGGGCCGCGATCCGCGCCGCCAGTTTGAAACCGCCTCGTTCCGCGATGATATCCGCGAGATCAGCGATCTTGAAGAGGGTATGATCCTGCAGGGCGTGGTGACCAATGTCACCGCCTTCGGAGCCTTTGTGGATATCGGCGTCCATCAGGACGGACTGGTGCATGTCAGCCATCTGGCCGACCGTTTCATCAAGGATCCCAACGATGCGGTCAAGGCGGGTGATCTGGTCAAGGTCAAGGTTCTGGCGGCTGACCCCGTGCGCAAACGGATCTCGCTCTCTATCCGGGAGGCCATGCCTGGCAGCAGCAGACAGAACCGCGAGAATGCGCCATCCAGCCCGAAAACGGACAGCAGCAAAACCTCAACAGGCGGGCTTGACCTGAGCGCCATAGAAAAGGCCGGCTTTCGAGTCAAGAGAAAGTAAACGGCCCGCAAGAGGCCAGGGGAATAGTCATGAAACAAAGCATAAAGAAGCTGCTCGAGCAGGGCGCAACCGGACAGGCGGGCGGCATATCCGGTTGGGTGCGTTCGCTGCGTGTTTCCAAGCATGTCGCCTTTATCACCTTGAACGACGGTTCCAACCTGTCCGGTATTCAGGTGGTGGCCAGCCAGGAACTGCCCGGATTCGACGAGATCTGCCGCATCGGCACCGGCGCCGCGCTGAAGGTCGCCGGCACGCTGGTCGAATCTCCGGCAGCCGGTCAGCAGCGGGAAATGCTGGCGGAAGAGATCATTGTCATCGGCAGCAGCGACGAAAGCTATCCGCTGCAGAAAAAGCGGCACAGTTTCGAGTACATGCGCAGCATCGCCCACCTGAGACCGCGTTCCAACACCTTCGGCGCCGTATTCCGGCTGCGTTCCAGCCTGGCCCAGGCCATCCACCGCTTCTTCAGCGAGAGGGACTTCCTCTATGTGCATACACCGATCATCACCGCCAGTGACTGCGAAGGGGCCGGAGAACTGTTCCGGGTAACCACCCTGGATGCAGACACACCGCCGCTGCAGGATGGAAAGGTAGATTTCAGCCAGGATTTCTTCGGCCAGAAGACCGGCCTGACCGTCAGCGGCCAGTTGGAAGGTGAACTGTTCGCCATGGCCTTCAGCGATATTTACACCTTCGGCCCCACCTTCCGCGCCGAAAACTCCAACACCGCCCGCCATGCCTCCGAATTCTGGATGATCGAACCGGAGATGGCCTTTGCCGATCTGAACGATGATAGCGTGCTGGCCGAGGAATTCGTGCGTTATCTCTGCCGTTTTGCGCTGGAGGAGTGCGGCGAGGATATGGCCTTTTTCGACAAACAGATCGAAAATGGACTGATTGAACGCATCCGCAAGGTAGCTGAAGCCGATTTTGCCCGCATGGATTACAACGAGGCCATCGAAAGGCTGCAAAAGTCAGGGGCCAGTTTCAGCTTTCCGGTGGAATGGGGACTGGACCTGCAGACCGAGCATGAACGCTACATTACCGAGCAGATTGTGGGCGGGCCGACGTTCATCCTCAATTACCCAAAGGATATCAAGGCCTTTTACATGAGGCAGAATGACGACGGCAGAACTGTGGCGGCCATGGATCTGCTGGTGCCCAAGGTGGGCGAAATCATCGGCGGCAGCCAGCGCGAGGAACGCCCGGACCGGTTGACTGCCCGCATGGATGAGATGGGCATTCACCAGGATCCGCTGTGGTGGTATCTGGACAGCCGCCGCTGGGGCAGCTGTCCCCATGCCGGTTTCGGGTTGGGCTTTGAACGGCTGGTTATGTACCTGTCCGGCATGGACAACATCCGGGATGTGATACCATTCCCGCGCACGCCAAGGCACGCAGAGTTCTAGTGAAGCCGTGATCCGGTACCCGTATCCGGGGGCCGCAAATTCACGGCAAACGGAGAACAGGCACGGATAACGTTTTTACATTTATCTGGTTTTCCTAAGGACTTTCACAATATGTTCATCTATTGTCTTGAAATCCATCTTGCCCTGCCCTCTTTTTCCCTCAAGGAAAAACGCGGCATCATCAAGAGCATTCAGGGACGGGCGCGCAACCGCTTCAATATCGCCTGCGCCGAGGTGGACCGCCAGGACAATCCCCGCGTAGCTGTAATAGGATTTGTGACGGTCAGCCCGGATAAAACCATTGCCCGCAAGGTGCTGACAAATGTGGAAGACTGGATTTACGAGAACTGGCCGGATGTGGAGATTACCGCCGCCGATATAAGTGAGGTTTGATAGCATTTCCAAATCAGGGCGCTGTCAGTCAAATTTCAGCTTGACTCGGAAAGGGCTTTCAGGTTATTAAATATGACTCTTTATGGTGGCTATGGTGAAGCGGTCAACACTTACGACTGTGACTCGTACATACGAGGGTTCGAATCCCTCTAGCCACCCCAAAAATTCAAAAGCACCCAGGTAATAACCGGGGTGCTTTTTTCATTTGCTGCTTCTTCCTGACCAAACGGTTATCTTACCAGTCTTCTTACAACCCGACCAACCACCAGCGGGTACATGTCCTCATTGCTGATATCCAGAATCTCGGCATCACAACCCTCTGAATCGCATCGGGCATGCAGCGTGCCGTCCTGATTGCGGTACACTCGGCGCACGATCATGGTGCCGTCGGCATACCTCAACGCCAGCACACCGCCATTGATGGTGCTTTTGTTAGCGGTATCCACAAAAACCAGATCCCCGTCCTGCACCCAGGGGGCCATGTTGTCACCGATCACCTTCATCAGCAGCAGATGCTCAGGCTGCACCCCTAGAGCGTGGATCAGCCAGTTGGTTCCAGGCGCCAGCACATCCACAAGCTGCGGAGAATCAAACACCGCAACCTGATTACCTGCCGAATCACATTGCTCAAACCTGCGGTTGGGCGGCACGACCCTGGGCTGGTTGTCACTGCAATGTGGAACTTCAATCTTGCCGCCAGCCTGATGACACCTACCCATGTTTGAGCGGTTACCGGTAAGAATAAACTCCAAATCCAGCCCCTCGGACCCGCAAATGGCCACAATCGCCTCTGTGGGAACCGTATTACGCTGCTTCCAGTTATGGATCCTGCGAATCCCTACGGACATTACTTCAGCCAACTCAACGTCCATCTGAATACCCAGCTCCTCTTTTAGCCTGCTGAGAACATCCTTGGTTCTGACCGTCACCTGACCGCCCGGCAATCTCAATCTAGCCGTGTCCCGGGCAAGCTTACCACTTTTGGAGCAATCATCATGAATACTTGTCACTTTTCTATTGACTATATTACTCATTTTCGGTTATTCCTTTCGCATTCAATACAAATAGCAATCCGACTACAGCAATTTTTACGGTTGAAGCAAACTTCCAAGAAACCAGATACTTAATACTAAACACAGCGAAGAACCACCAGTTGCAGTATGGTATTAACATTTTCTGGACAGCATTATCAACAACAATGAACAGCGGTTATCAAAAACCGTCTACCGAGTGCATCACAGTGCTATACAAAGCAATGAGAACATCAATCTGAAGCACATTGAAACCATGATTTCGGTCAACTACTTCCAGCAACAGAAAGGCAGCGGCCATGCAAAAGCGCAACATGCTCTACGACACCTACGGAAAGTTCTTTCTGCCAAGACAAAAGGTTCTACTGATAAACGTCAACGCCGGTCAGACCCATGATGCCTATGAATCTATCAGTGGCAACATAATCAGCACAACCCGGGACATTATTGAAGTGCAGACCAGCTGCCCCTTGCGGTTCAGTAACGGCACGAGTGATAAACAGATCTGCAAGGTCGCCACCAAGCTGTTTGACATGGGGTTACAACTGTACGGCACAATTATTGACAGCAAACCCGGGAACACACTGACCATCAAGATGTGCAGCATACTGGAAGCATTCAGCCTGCAGCAGATGCCCAGAATTGATGCCCATGTAAAACTGTTCTGCAGCAGCACCCAGCACCAGGCTTCCGTAATGCAAAACGGGCTGAAGCACATACTTGACCTGAAAGACGGCAATCCGGCCATGGACCTGAACGAAACCAACGTTAATCTCAGCATGGGCGGATTTCGCATAAGCACATCCCCGGACAACAAAATCGCGCCGGTCTCATTCTGCGCCATCGACCTTCTGGACAACAAACGACCGGTTTATGCGGTTGCCGAAAACATATGGTCACAGCACATCAATGACAAATTCGTCTGTGGCTATCGCTTTACCAGCATCCTCAAATCAGACCAGAAACGTATCAACAGCATCGTTTCAGCCCAAAAGCACATTGTCAGATCAAAACGTCACCAGGAAAGCCCGGACTGGATGCTGACATGGCGCATGACCCATCAGCACTTGCTGCAGCAGTCACAACGACACGTATAATTGACACGACAGAACTCCAGGCGGCCCCATTATGAAAGACAAACTGGAAGCGACGTACTCAAACTACAGCTTCAGCAGCAAGAACATTCCATTAACAGAGCTTTATCAATGGCTACTGCAGACAGACGAAGAGCACTTTGAAAAGATTAAGGACAAGATATTCAAGAAGGGCCAGCCGCCCAAAGTCATCAAACTGCTTGACGCCTTGCGCCTGGTGGCGCGTATAGAACCATCCCAAAGCTGCAAGAATGCCGCTTCCTGTATCCGCAGCATGACAGTTTCGGAGGTATTGGCCGCCGCCGTGTCATTCGGCGTTACACGTACTCGCTCAGAGAGGTTTGTCGAATCGCTCTGTACAATGACACAGACGGTTTACGGCGTGCACATGCCGGTCATGCTTGAGGACGACCGCTCCGCTTGCGGCATCATGGATTCCCCAGTCACCAGAAGCAAAACTGAAATTTACACGGAGAACGGCATCCCGGATATTACGGACCTGGCTGAAAACGGGCGACTGACCGTGCATGAAATAATCCAGTGGCGCACATTGAGAACAAGCCTGGCCAGCCACGAAGAGGAAATCATTGATGAAGGTTTTACTGCAATCGATTTTTTGCTGAACGAACTCGAAGTGCTCAAAAAAAGCAGCAACATCTGTCCACAACTGTACGAATTCTGCCCCTTCAGCGGCAGAATTGAGAACCAGACCGTCAGCGTCCACTGCCATCAGGAAATCCAAATCGGTTGACTAACGATCAGCTCCTACAAGGTACATAGGACAACACTCCACCAAATCAACCACACCATCATCGTCGATTGACCCACAACTCAAGGTCAGCGTCATGTTCACAAAAGCAGGTTTTGTAGTGTCCCAGAATCTCCCTGATCTCACGGTTCCACTTCGATGACAAGATTACATTATTGATTCCAGATGTATCTTTCAGAGACGGTAGCACCGCTCCCCGCTCCAACAGCAGCCTGATCAAAGCCAGGTTTTGCGCATTCCAAATAACATTTCTTATTGGTGTTTGGCCTCTATTGTCACGAATATTTACATCCACACCTGCGTCCAATCAGCCGCTCTGTTTCGATCAAGCCAGGATTTTAGTGGCCTGCAAATTGGCTTGAAAGGCGTGAGTGGGCCGTCGGGATAGAAGGCTGACACAGCCCCATGTCCGGCGGATTCGCACTGCCGTTGGCAATCCATCCACTAATTCCACCCCCCCTTCTTGCTCGCTTTTGCTGATCCCCAGTCCCCTGTCCCTGCCTTTACCACTCCCAAACATGTCACTTTCTAACTATCTAATTTAATTATTTCAAAAACTGATCTTGACAAATATAAAATTTAATTTTATATCGGTATGCATGTACAAAAACCGCCTGCTTTCACATACACTTGAGAAGGCTACAAGGCAGTTCCCGGCTGTGCTCATATCCGGGCCACGCCAGGCGGGCAAGACATCCTTTTTGCGTAACACCCTGGGTGACAGATTCAGCTACATCAGCTTTGACGACCCGGTAGAACGCTCCTTCGCGCTGTCCGACCCCAACGGTTTCCTCAACCGCTTCAACAACCAGCCGGTTATCCTTGACGAAATCCAGTATGTTCCAGACCTGCTGACATCTATCAAACTCCGCATGGAAGAGCAGGAACACTGCAATGGCCGCTGGCTCTTGACCGGATCGCAGCAGATCCACCTGCTGCGCAGGGCCAGCGAGACACTGGCCGGCCGTATGGCGCTGCTGGAACTGCTTCCGTTCAGCCTGCTTGAGCAGGGCAGCATCCCGGACATGGAACTGGACAAACTGATCTGGCGCGGCGGCTTCCCTGAACTGGTGCTGACCCCTGAAAAACGTGAACTCTGGCTGCGTTCCTATATGCAGACATATGTGGAGCGCCATATACGTCAGCTGCAAAACATCCGCGATCTGCGGGCATTCGAAAATTTCGTGGCCCTGGCATGCGCCCGCCACGGCCGCGAGTTCAACAGCGCCAGATTCTCACGCGAGACCGGCATCACCCTGCCAACTGCCAGATCGTGGGCCGCACTACTCGAGGCATCCTACCTGGCCTATTTCCTGCCCCCCTACTTTGACTGCATGGGCAAGCGGGTCATCAAATCGCCAAAACTCTACATGATCGATTCAGCCATCGCCTGTTATCTGACCCGCCAGTCGGACAGCACATCCGCCATGGCCGGCCCCATGTCTGCGGCGCTGTTCGAGGGCCTGATTGTGAGTGAAGCGGTCAAGGCCTTCACCAATGTCGGACTCAAGCCGGCTCTCTGGTACTGGCGGTCACACGACGGGCTGGAAATCAATCTGATTCTGCAGGCTGGCGGACAGTTGATCCCGATCGAGGTCAGACAGACCAACACCCCCACAACCAGACACGTGGAAAGCTTGCGCCGTTTCCGTGCCCTGGCAGGCAATGACCGCTGCGAACCGGGTCTGCTGGTGTGTCTGGTCGCCAAGGAACAGCCACTGGCTTACGGCGTTACAGCCATGCCATGGCAATGTTTTCCCGAATGGATTGCCGGGAGGCTCGCATGAGCGGTGTCCTGTACATTGTCGCCACCCCCATCGGCAACCTGGAAGACATGACCTTCCGCGCCGTGCGCATTCTGGGCGAAGCCGACCTGATTGCGGCCGAAGACACACGTCACTCGCTCAAGCTGCTCAATCATTTCAACATCAGCAGGCCGCTGACTTCCTATTTCGACCATAATCAGCAATTGAAGGGAGAGAGGATCATTCAGGCGCTGCAGGAAGGTAAAAACGTTGCCCTGGTTTCCGATGCCGGCACCCCCTGCATATCCGACCCGGGCTACCAGCTTGTAAAAGCTGCTCTGGCATGTGGCGTCAGGGTCATCCCCATTCCGGGCGCCTGTGCAGCGGTTGCGGCGCTATCCGCTGCCGGTCTGCCCAGCGACATGTTCACCTTTGCCGGCTTTGCCCCATCACGCCAGGGCAAGCGGCGCAGCTTCCTGTCCGGCATATCATCCTTGCCGGGAACCGTGATCCTTTACGAAGCACCACACCGCATCGGTGCCACACTGGCTGACATCCGTGAAACCATGGGCGAACGCAGGATCGTATTGGCGCGAGAAATCACCAAGATATACGAGCAGTTCCTGTCAGGCACCGTTTCAGAGGTGCTGGAACAACTGGTGCAGGGCTGCGCAAAAGGTGAAATGGTGATCATGATCGAACCCGGAGATACCGTTGTCGCAGATATCGAACCGGTCGAATCGCTGCTCAAGCGATTCGTGATCGATGAAAAGCTGCCGGCCAAGGATGCGGCAAGAAAAATATCTGAGATATCAAACATTTCCAAGACAGAAGCATACAGGCTGGTGCTGGAGACCAGGAACAGCGGGGGTTAAGCTAAAGTTTTCTGGGATTTCAAGCAGATATGTTCTATAATTAATGTTTTTACAGCACAAGTGAGGTCTATCTACCATGAAAATCTGTATTTTTGGCGCCGGTTATGTTGGTCTTGTCGCAGCGGCCTGCTTTGCCGAGAGCGGCAACAGCGTCATTGCCGTGGATGTGGATCAGCAGAAGATCGAAGGGCTTAAAAACGGCATCATCCCCATCTATGAACCAGGTCTGAAAGAGATGATCCTGCGCAACCAGGAGGATGGCCGGCTGACCTTCACCACCGACAGTGTTATGGCCGTACAATCCTCGCTAATCAGTTTCATCGCCGTCGGCACCCCCCCGGGAGATGACGGCTCGGCCGACCTGAAATATGTACTCAGTGTGGCCCGCGAGATCGGCAGAAACATGTCCGGCTTCAAGATCATTGTTGATAAATCCACCGTGCCGGTGGGTACCGCCGACAAGGTAAGGACAGCGATCCAGGAAGAACTGGATAAACGTGGGGTCAGCCTTGAATTTGATGTGGTCTCCAATCCGGAGTTCCTCAAGGAAGGCGCGGCTATTGACGACTTCATGAAGCCGGACCGGGTGGTGATCGGCACTGACAATGTGCGCACCGCCGAGATCATGAAGGAGCTGTACGACCCGTTCATGCGCAAGCAGAACCGCTTGTTGATCATGGATATCCGCAGTGCCGAGATGACCAAATATGCTGCCAACGCCATGTTGGCCACGCGCATATCATTCATGAACCAGATCGCCAACCTGTGCGAGCGCATGGGGGCCGATGTGGCCGCCGTACGCGAAGGCATCGGCTCCGATTCACGCATCGGCTACGACTTCCTCTTCCCCGGCCCCGGCTACGGCGGTTCCTGCTTCCCCAAGGATGTCAAGGCGCTGATCATGACCGCCGAAGAATGCGATTATGACTTTCTGCTGCTCAAAGCGGTGGAGGATGTCAATGAACGCCAGAAGGCGGTGCTGGCCGACAAGCTCATCAAACTGCTGGGCCAGAACGATCAAAATCAGCCACTGGCCGGTCGCACCATCGCCTGCTGGGGTCTTGCTTTCAAGCCACGCACCGACGACATGCGCGAGGCCCCTTCCATAACCATTATCGAGCACCTGCTGGCAGCAGGAGCAACTGTGCGCGCCCATGACCCGGAGGCGATCAAGGAGGCGCGCAAACAGTTCGGTGACAGGATCGAGTATAACCACAACCAGTACGACATGCTTGCCAACGCAGACGCCCTGGTAATCATCACCGACTGGAACGAATACAGAAACCCGGACTTCGAACGCATCAAATCGGCGCTCAGGGCGCCCTACATCATCGACGGTCGCAACCTTTACAAGCCGGATCGGCTGGCGGCAGCCGGCTTCAACTATGTACCACTCGGGCGCTGCGGCACCGGCATCTGCGGGGAGGTAAAATAACATGCGCATACTGGTTACCGGCGGCGCCGGATTCATCGGGTCCCATCTCTGCGAAAGACTGCTGAATGACGGGCATGAAGTCATCTGCCTGGACAACTTCTTCACCGGCAGCAAGAACAACATCATCCACCTGATGGACAGCCACCGCTTTGAGCTGATCCGCCATGACATCGTCGAGCCGATATTGCTGGAGGTGGACCGCATCTACAACCTGGCCTGCCCGGCTTCGCCAGTGCACTACCAGTACAATCCGGTCAAGACCGTCAAGACCAGCGTCATGGGCACCATCAACATGCTGGGCATGGCCAAACGGGTCAAGGCCCGCATCCTGCAAGCATCCACATCGGAGGTCTACGGTGACCCCAAGGTGCACCCCCAGACCGAAGAATACTGGGGCAATGTCAATCCAATCGGCATCCGCAGCTGTTACGATGAGGGCAAACGCGTGGCGGAAACTCTGATGATGGATTACCACCGCCAGAACTTCGTTGATATCCGCATCATCCGCATCTTCAACACCTACGGCCCGCGCATGGCCGAAAACGACGGTCGGGTGGTTTCCAACTTCATGCTTCAGGCGCTGAAAAACCAGGACATCACCATTTATGGCGACGGTTCACAGACCAGATCGTTCTGCTACGTCTCCGACCTGGTTGACGGCATGATCCGCATGATGGAAAACAACTCCGGATTCATTGGCCCGGTTAATCTGGGCAACCCGGTGGAAAATACAATCCTTGAGTTTGCTGAAAAAATCGTTAAGATAGTTGGGTCGCACTCCAAGATCGTCTTCAAACCTCTTCCCAAGGATGATCCCAAGCAGCGCCGCCCCGACATCACCCTGGCCGCCGAAAAACTGTCCTGGCAGCCTGCTGTCGACCTGAAAACAGGCTTGCAGCAGACCGCTGACTATTTCTCGGCCTGTATCAAAAAGGGAGCAGTCAGGTGAAGCTGCGGATGAACAAAAGGATCTATCTGATCCCGGCCGGATGCATTGTATTCATCCTGTTTTTTACCGTTTTCGGCGACAAGGGACTTTTACGCATCCATGAATTGCGACTGGACCGGGCCAGGATCGAAACCCGGATAGGTAACATCCGCAACGAGAATGAACAACTCAAGCGTGAAATCGTTGCCCTAAAGAGCGATCGCCGTTATCTGGAAAGGATTGCCCGCAAGGAACTGGGACTGGTCAGGAACAACGAGATTATCTACCAGTTTTCGGCAGAATCAAAACAATGAGGGTACCGGCATGTCAAGACAAAGCTGTGTAATCTGCGCCTGGCGCGAGAACTGCAACAAGCGCTTCTGTGTACCTGACGGCGGCTCACGCTGCCCGGACTTTTCCAGGGACATCACCATCAAGCCTATCGAGGAACAAACGCCCCAAATCGAGAAAGACAAGGATAAACCCGTAAAATGATGCGTCAACGTATTGCCAAACTGGTTGAAACAGCGCTCCGGTCCGCCGCGGCCTCCCAAGAGCTCGTATCGTCTCCCCTGCCCACTGTGGTCATCGGCCTGCCAGCCAATCCAGAGCACGGTGACTTTTCCTGCAACATCGCCATGCAGATAGCCAAGGCCGAACGCAAGGCGCCGCGCCAACTGGCTGAGACACTCATCAAACATATCGGCAATGGTGAGGGGTTGTTGTCAAAGGTCGAGATTGCCGGACCCGGCTTCATCAACTTTTTTGTTGAACCGGCTGCCTGGCAATCGGAACTGCTGGAGATCGAAAAACTGGGCGCATCCTACGGTCAAACCGCAGCCGGCGCCGGTCACAAGCTGCAGGTGGAATTCGTCAGCGCCAACCCCACCGGACCGCTGCACATTGGCCACGGCCGCGGCGCCGCCATCGGCGACACCATCTGCCGGTTGCTCAAGGCCACCGGGTGGGATGTTACCCGAGAGTTCTACTACAACGACGCTGGACAGCAGATTTCCAACCTGGCCCTGTCGGTACAGGCCCGCTGCAAGGGTATCGAAACCGACGATCCCCGCTGGCCCGCCGACGGCTATCAGGGCGAATATATCAAGGACATTGCCGCGGCATACCTGGCCAAAGAGACGGTTGATGCCAATGACCAGCACATCACCGCAGCCGGCGACCCGGACGACCTGGATGCCATCCGGCGCTTTGCCGTGGCCGCCCTGCGTCGCGAGCAGGATCTGGATCTGAAGGCCTTTGATGTCAGCTTCGACGTATTCACCCTAGAATCGGGCCTTTACAGCAACGGCAAGGTGGACAGCGTTGTCCGCATGCTGATTGAAAAGGGACATACCTACGAGCACGAAGGCGCCCTGTGGCTGAAAACCACCGATTTCGGCGACGACAAGGACCGGGTCATGCGCAAGACCGATGGCGGCTATACCTATTTCGTGCCGGACATCGCCTATCACCTCGACAAATGGGAACGCGGCTTTACCCGCGTCATCAACGAGCAGGGTTCGGATCATCATAGCACCATCAACCGCGTTAGGGCTGGCCTGCAGGCGCTGGACAAGAACATACCCAAGGGCTGGCCCGAATATGTGCTGCACCAGATGGTCACCGTGCTCAGGGGCGGTGAGGAGGTCAAGATATCCAAGCGGGCCGGCAGCTATGTCACCCTGCGCGACCTGATTGACGAGGTCGGCCGAGACGCCACCCGTTTCTTCTTCATCATGCGCAAGCCGGATTCCCAACTAGTCTTCGACATCGATCTGGCCAAGGAACAGTCACCGGACAACCCGGTATATTATGTCCAGTATGCCCATGCCCGCATCTGCAGCATCTTTGATAACGCGGCCGAAAAGGGATTCGAATCGCTCCAGCAGCCGACCCCGGAGCAGATCAGCATGCTGACCACCCCGGAAGAACTGCAGCTGATCAAACTGCTGTCCGCGCTGCCGGACACGGTTGAAGACAGTGCCGCCAACTTCGAGCCGCATCGCCTGACCTACTATCTGACAGAGCTGGCCGGCTGCTTCCACAGCTTCTACAACAAAAACCGGGTCATCTCGGAAGATGGGCAATTGACCAGCGCCCGGCTCTATCTGCTCAAGCGGACTGCACAAACCCTAAAAAATGCGCTTTCCATTCTGGGCATATCTGCTCCGGAGCGGATGTAGCAGGGGGCAGCATGAAGATCGATTACAGCGAACCAAGGCAGTCGCCCACCACCAGCCATGTCAGGCCCAAGCTGCGCAAGGAACCATCCGGTTTTGCCAATGCGCTGATTATTGTCACCGGCCTGACCTGTTTCCTGTCCGGTTTCGGGATCGGCTGGTACTTTTCGCAGAAATCTGCCAAAAAGGCCTATATGGCCGCCATTGAGCAGACCAGCCTGGAATCGTCAGCCCAAAGGGCGCCATCCAACCAGTCCGCTCCGTCCCAACAGACGGCAGCGCAGCCACAGACTGCACCCACCGGCACTCAGGCAACAGCAGTGCAACAGACTGCTCCGGGCACGCCCACACCACCACTCAGTTTTTATAAGACACTTCCCTCCGGGCAGAAGAGTGAGGTATTGGGCAGCGGTATCAACGCCAAAGAAGAAAGGCCCCCAACCCCTCCCAAGGCCACAAAGCCGGTGGAAAAGGTGATCAGCTCTGAAAAGACCGCTGCCAGACCGGCCGGAGGCAGCTTTACCGTGCAGATAGCGTCATTCAGCCTGAAATCCGAGGCCGAGGCCATGAAAGGCAAAATGGCCGCCAAAGGCTACAGTGTCAACATCGTTGAATCCAGACAGGGAGACAAGGGCACCTGGTACCGGGTGCGTGTTGGCAGCCGGCTTTCACAGGATGCGGCCAGAGAGCTGAAAGGCAAGCTGGGACGTGACGCGATCGTGATTCCCGAACAGTAGGACTGTTTTACTGTTCATGGCCATCAGCAGGCAGCAACCCACCGGATAACAACAATGAGCGAAACCAGCACGCAAAAAACTGTTCGCACCATACTCCTGGCCGATGACAACGCCGACATCAGGCAATCGATCTCCGAACTGTTATCCAGTTATGGTCACCAGGTTATCTGCGCAGAAAACGGACACGACGCAGTGGCGCTGCTTGAAAAACATAATACACAGATTGACCTGCTGATACTGGATGTCATGATGCCACGCAAGAACGGTATCGACGCCTACCACGAGATCAACCTTATCCGGCCCGGAACCAAGGCTATCTTCATGGGTGGATACAGCACCGACATGTTTCACAAATTCAAGTCCGATGTTGTCTACCTTGAAAAGCCTCTGGACCTGACCAAACTGATTTCAGCTATCAACCAATACCTGGACTGCCCCGATTAACACACTAAAGGACACAAATGTGATCAATATTGATTTTGCCAAAATGGGCGGCCTGATCCCGGCCGTGATTCAGGACCACGCCTCCGGAGAAGTGCTGATGGTGGCCTTTCTGGACGATAAGGCACTCAACATGACACTGGAAAGCGGCAAGACCTGGTTTTACAGCCGTTCCAAAAACAGATACTGGATGAAAGGCGAAGAGTCCGGCAACACCCAGGATGTTATTGAGGTGCTGACCGACTGCGACGCTGATACCGTCGTCATCAAGGTGCGTCAAAATGGCCCGGGAGCCTGTCATACGGGTAACCGCAGCTGTTTTTTCACACGCTGGGAAAACGGCCAATGGGTGGAACATTCCAAGCCGCTCTTCGATCCCAACACCGTCTACAAAGAATAGTTTCTAATTTTGTACTGATCTCCCGCCTGAAGCAATCTCCCTCCCCTTCAAGGGGAGGGCTGGGATGGGGATGGGGATGGGGTAAAATCTGGTGCATAATCAACCCCATCCCCCTCCTAACCTCCCCCTTGAAGGGGGAGGAACTTGTATTAAGCAGCAGATTGGTTCTTCTGAGTAACTTCATCGTAAGTGTTTGAATTTATGTGATCAAGCAGTTTGGGG
>DAONZY010000041.1:0-23835 GCA_035407085.1 Deltaproteobacteria bacterium
TTGTTCAATAATACTACGTTTTATGTCGAGCGAGGTCAGAATGGCTACTATCAATGATATCGTGCTGGTGAATGTTGATAATAAACCTGGTTTCTATGCCCGTATAGAAGACATCTCTCCCGATGTCAAACCTGGCTGGTGGCAGGTCAAGTTGCTTGCGCTCACTTTTCCGCTTCAGGTTTTTACCTGGATACTTGATGAATACCAGATTGAAGGTGCTGATTTTACCATGGGTGGTACTCCTTTGAGACTTGACCCGGTAGTGTCACCTGCTGAGGAACAGCAGGTATTGAAAGAATCCAAGGCAAACAGCGATGCGCCAGGGAGTGCTGCTGAAAACACATCCACCAAGGTGGTTTCTTTGGCAGAACGGCGCAACAGAAAATGAACCTGTTTGCATGGCTGGTTATGGCAGTGTTTATAAATGCTTGAAAAATAACTGCAGTTCTGTGCTATAATGACGATACATGGAGCAGATGGTGTCTATTGGAGGTAAAATATGTCAATCGCTCAACTATCTCCTACAATCGTAACGGCTAACCCTTCTTACATCAATCCGACTGCCAGGGCGGAATCAAATGCCTATAACGTCCAGCAGCAGCAGTCAGCGATAGGTTCCGTGCAGGGGGGTAAAACCGATACGGTCACCCTTTCTTCGGAGGCCTTGCAGATGAGCGCCAGGGCAAATGGTCAGTTGGATGAATCCCGTCAGAACGGACCGGACAAGGATCTGTCCAAAGGGCGGTAAACAGAACATGTTCTGATGAGATTTTGGCAGTGTGACAGATTGGTGTGTTGCACGATAGGAGCCGTATGGTAGTTTTACCATACGGCTCTTTTCTTTTCTGATTCAATCCCTGACAGCAAAAATACCGTTGGCGTTACGCCAGTAGCCTTGGCAGTCCATCCCGAACCCGAACAGGAAGCGATCCTGCATGTACAGGCCGGTGAAGTCGGCAGTGGGGAGCTCAAGGCATTTTCGGCCGTGCTGTTTGTCGACGAGTACGGCAGTGTAGACTTTTTCCGCACCCTGTTGCTGACAGTATTTTATAATTTCTGCCAAGGTTACACCCTCATCCAGTATGTCATCAACCAGCAGCACAATTCTGTCCTTCAGTGGTGTGCATGGTGTGGCAGCCCAGTTCAATGTTTTGCCACAGGTATGTTCTCCATAACGCGTAACATGTACATAGTCGATTTCCATGGGAAAGTTCAACTGCGTAAACAGGTGACCGGCAAATATTAGACCGCCTTTCATTACGCAGAGGACAACCGGATTGGTTGTTGCAAGCGCCCCGGCTATTTCACCTGCCATGCGCGCAATTGCCCTGCTGACAACAGCAGGTCCGGCCAGCAGATCTGCATTACCCATAATCAATTCGGCCCTGTCAGTGGACATGATCTAATCCTTGCGCATTGCGCCGACAACTCTTTCGATACCACAGTTATCAACCGCGGTAACTGGTATGTCATAAGCGCTATTGTTGATGAAAATATTCCTGATTTCTGTTGCTTGACCGGCTCCGACCTCCAGAAGCAGCCAGCCGTGAGGTGTGAGATGATGGATGGCTGCAGGAATAATACTGCGGTAGAATTCGAGCCCATCGATCCCGCCGTCCAATGCGGTTAGCGGATCGCCGCTGCTGACCTCAGGCTCGAGCATCTTGATCTCGTCGGAGGGTATGTAGGGCGGGTTTGAGACAATCAGGTCAAAAGTCTGCTCTGCAACAGGGTCAAACAATGATCCAAGCCTGAAATCAATATGAACCTGGTGCCTGGCGGCATTCTCTTTAGCTACTTGCAGGGCCGGTTCGGAAATATCGACCGCCGTGACACGGGCGTTGGGCATCAGTTTGGCAAGTGTGATCGCAATGCATCCGCTGCCTGTACCGATGTCCAGTATGCTTTCCGCCTGCGGCATCCGGTTCACAGCTTCATGGACAAGTGTTTCTGTATCATGGCGGGGGATCAGCACAGCCGGAGATACAGTAAAATCCGCACCGCAGAATTCCTGGGTCCCCAGGATATGCTGCAGGGGTTCGCGTCTGGCCCGGCGTGAGACCATCTCCCTGAAACTGGCCAATTCCACCTCGTTGAGCGGCTTGTCATAATTCAGGTAAAGGCCGACCCTGTCAAGACCTGTTGCGGCGCAAAGTATCCACTCGGCTTCCAGGCGCGCGTTTATAATGCCTTTTCTGCCAAGAAACTCCCTGGTCCAGGTGAGGATCTTTAACGTAGTCCAGATTTCTTTATGGTTCATCGGTACCCCGAATCATGGATGTTTCAAAGGTCTTATTATGCCGTTGATTGTTATTGAAAACAAGCTATTGCAGCGTCCACGCGTATAAAATGTTTCGATTTGCAGGGCAATATGATAAATTGACACACAAATATTGCAGTATTATTAATCAAAAATGGAGGCATAAATATGTCGTCGGAACAGAATCCGCAGGTCCTGATCGAAACATCCATGGGTGATATCAAGGTGGAGCTTTTCAAGGAAAAGGCCCCCATCACAGTCAAAAACTTTCTGGGTTATGTCAAGGATGGTTTTTACGATGGCCTTGTCTTTCACCGAGTTATCAAGGATTTCATGATCCAGGGCGGCGGTATGAATGAAAATTTGGAGCAGAAAAAACCCAAATTTGCCATCAAAAACGAAGCGACCAACGGTCTGTCGAATACCCGCGGGACACTGGCCATGGCTCGCACCGCTGTCGTGGACTCGGCCACTTGTCAGTTCTTTATCAACACGGTCGATAATCCGTTTTTGAACCACCAGGGTAAACAGCCGGATCGTTTCGGATATTGCGTGTTCGGTCAGGTGCTGGAAGGGTTGGATGTGGTTGATCAGATCCGCGCCGTGAAAACCGGCAGCAAGAATGGGCACGGCGATGTGCCGCTTGAGCCGGTTTTTATCAGATCAACCCGAATTGTGGAATAGCAGATAAAGCTGTCAGTGATGGCTGCCCTGTTTTCTTGAACCTAAGCAGGGCGTTTTCTGATTCAGTGTTTTGCTGGTTTGATCTTCATAATCTTTCACATCTTCTTCATGCTGTATTCTTGTTTATTTCCTATGCTGAAATCATCACACATCAGAAAGGAGTACAGTAAAATGAAAAAATTATTGGCAGCCTTGGTAGTAGTTGCGTTGAGTGCAGGAACTGCAATGGCCAGGGGACCCATGTCCGGTCCGGATGGTTGTTTTGGCCCTGGCATGACCGGCCCCAAAGCAGAAGCTCACAAAAAGCACCTGGCTGAAACACTGCCTCTGCGGCAAGAAATGATGAACAAACATTTCGATCTGCAGAAGGAGTGCATCAAGGACAAGCCGGATGCAAATGTAATTGGAAAATTGCAAGGTGAGATAGGGGCCTTGCGGACGAAACTCATGGAACTTCGACAAAAGGCCGGATTTCCGGCTGGGCAGAAGGCTGGAAAAGGTTACAAGAGTCACAGGGGCCACAAAGCACACAGGATGCATGGTGGTATGGGTGGCGGCATGATGGAGGATTGCCCATATTTGGCGGCTCCTCCGGTTCCTCCCGCAAAATAGGCATTTCAACTGGGCAGACGGCCGGGATGTGTGATTCATATCCCGGCCGAATGTTTTGGTGAAACAGGTTTCGACCGGGAATAGCAATATGATCGTTTACAATATCTTCATTCAACTATTAATACTGTGTTGGCTAATCTACCCCGCAGTAGCCGAAACGGCAGAGCAACCGGATGAGCCACGAACAGGGGTTGGGCAGGGGTATTATCTTGCCCCGGACTATTTTCGTGGTCACAGCCCCTCTGGCCCCCGTTTACATCGCGAACGGGGGGGCAAGTATGGGGCTTGTTACCCCGTACTGACTCGGGAAGAAGCAATTCGCCGCATTAGGGCGCACTATCCTGATGACGTGAAGATTGATCGTGTGATCGAGCGTCCCTGGCACTATGTAGTTGACATCCTTGACAAGGACGGCAGGCTGCTGGATAAGGTAATTATTCACAAGCGGAGTGGTCGAAGTCGTTCGATTTATTGATTCAGTAGAGTATGGTGCTAGTGTCAGAGGTTCAATGCAGTGTTCTTCCAGTTTGGCCATAATTACAGACTATTGTTAATTGGGTGGGTGTGGTGCGAAGACCGGTTCTCATAGTGGAAGACGATCATAAGTTGGCCCGGATTGTTCGGGCTTATCTGGAAGGGGCGGATTTCCGGGTTGTGCATGCTGCCACATCCAAGGAAGCGCTGGAACGTGCTTCCAGAGAACTGCCGCTGGCCGTGATTCTTGATCTGGGGCTGCCGGATGCGAGTGGTGAGGAGCTTTGTCTTGATCTGCGAGAGCTTGGCAATATGCCGATCATCATGGTGACTGCCAAGTCGTCGGAGGAAGAGCGTATTGCCGGTTTTGCATTGGGAGCGGATGACTATGTTGTCAAACCAGCCAGTCCGCGGGAACTGGTCTATCGGCTCAAGGCTGTGCTGAAACGCTATGACGGCGCTGATGCTTCGCAACGTCCGCTTAGTTTTAATGGCGGACAAATGGTGCTTGACGGCATCCGACATGAGATCGCTCTCCACGGGCAACCGATACCCCTGACCGCTACCGAATTTAAGTTGCTGGCGGTATTGTCTGAAGCACCTGGCAGGACATTCAGCCGGGATGAGCTTGTCACCAGGGCGCTTGGATATCAATTCGATGGTTATGAGCGTAGTGTGGATGCGCATATCAAAAATCTGCGCCAGAAAATCGAGCGGGATAGCCGCCATCCCGAGTTGATCAAGACTGTTTACGGCGTAGGCTACATTTTCTGTGGGGAGCCTGATGTTCACTAGTCTGCGTAGCCAGTTACTCATCATGCTTGTCGCGGTTTCCCTGGTGGCGCTATCCGCTGCCTTCCTGATCAGAACCCTGATTATTAATGATTTTGGCAAATACATGGATGGCGAGTCTCAGGACCGAATCCAATGTGTGATTGCCGGCCTGGAGGGCCACTACATCCAGCGGGGCGGGTGGGATGCCGGCTTAATGGCAGATGGACTGATCTGGGCCATGATGGTGGGGGTGGAAAGCAGGGTTTTCGACGATGCCGGTAGAATGGTGCTTGATACCAAAGCGGCAATTGCATCATTGCCCGCCGCTGCCGCCCGCCGTGTAATGGAGGCTGGCAATTACAGTCTTCGGAATACTGATAGCGAATACGTCGTCTATCCCCTGTTTTATCGTGGTAAAGAGTCAGGAAGGCTGGAAGCGCGCCTGCTCTATCCCGTCAAGGAAGAGACATTTATTCGTTCATCCAACCGCTTTCTGCTTTATACAACGGCAGCACTTGGTTTGGCAGTGCTGGTGCTTAGCCTACTGGCTGCGCGGTGGATGTCCAAGCCGATTCAGGAACTATGCGAGGCATCTGCTGAAATTGCGTCCGGCAATCTGGCTCGGCGTGTCAAAGGGTCCGGACCGCGCGAAATGGTCAGTCTGGCTGGCAGTTTCAATCATATGGCTGATAGTCTCGAGGCCCAGGAAAAACTGCGTCGCAGGCTGGTCTCCAGCGCGGCCCATGAATTACGCACCCCGCTGGCGATTATCTCCGGTGAGCTGGAAGGGATGATTGACGGTGTTCTGCCGATGAGCCGCGAAGGGTTGCAGTCCATGCATGCGGAAGCGGTCAGGCTGACAGCGATATTGAATGGTCTTGACGACCTGACCCGGGCAGAGGCGGCGGCCTTAAGTCTCAATTGTGAGCTGCTTGACCTCCGTTTCCACCTAGATGCAATTACAGGTCGCTTTGAACGATTGTTCGGTGAAAAGGGCGCAATAATCCAGCTTGAATGCCCGGTAGGTTTGATGCTGTATGCTGATCCGGATCGGCTTAGTCAGATTATGATTAACCTGATTTCCAATTCATGCAGGGCCGTTACCCGCGGTGGCTGTACCGTTGTCAGAGCAGCTGTCTGCCAAGACGGGGTCTATATTTCTATCAGTGATAACGGCCCCGGAATTGCTGAAGCGGAGCTGCCCTTTGTGTTTGAACGTTTCTTCAAGGGGCAGGGGGGCGGACTTGGCCTGGGGTTGGCGATTGTTCGTGAACTGGTAGCCGCCCATGGCGGTCGGGTCGAGGCCCACAGCATAGCTGGCCAGGGCGCAGAATTCGTAGTTGTTCTCCCTGCCGGGAAGGCTTGATTCATCATGGATTCAAGCAGTATTAAATACATGTGGACATGGGGTAAATTATGTTAAAAAAACTTCTGCTGACAGCAGCGCTCCTGATCGGTATTGGCGGGGCAGCTTTCGCCCAGCCGGTTCAAAATCCACAGGTGCTGATGGAGACCAGTAAGGGAAACATCAGGATCGAGTTGTATGCCAAAGATGCGCCGATATCGGTGGAAAACTTCCTCACCTATGTGCGCAAGGGTTTCTATGACGGCACAATCTTCCACCGTGTGATTCGGGAATTCATGATCCAGGGGGGCGGTTTTACCCCAGATCTGACCCAGAAGCCGGTGCAGGCGCCGATCCGGAATGAGGCTGTCAACGGACTGAAAAATCGTCGCGGCACAGTTGCCATGGCGCGGACAGGTGTTGTGGACTCTGCTACAGCCCAGTTTTTTATCAACACGGTTGATAATCCATTCCTGGATCATCGTAACACCAGCAGCAGCGGTTACGGTTATGCGGTGTTCGGCCGGGTTGTGGACGGCATGGATGTGGTTGACCGCATCGCTAGAGCCAGGAAGAGCTATTCGCCAGGATTCGATGACCTGCCGGCAGAAACAGTAATGATCAGGCATGTGCGCATTCTGGATCGATAACGATGCCCGATCTGTTTGCTAATCAATTGAATCAAGGAGGTCCTGCATGTCTTTGACCGAAGAGCTGGTCCACTGGACCAATGAACAGAAATGTCGCAAGGCTGTTACGTCACTTGAACAACATGGTTTTACGGCTGCCTACATGTCGACGCCGCAGGAGGCCTTTGACTATATTGTTTCACAGGCCAAAGATGCTGTGAGTATCGGTTTCGGCGGCTCCATGTCTGTGGCCAGCCTGGGGGTTGAAGCTGCTTTGCGTGACCAGGGCATGGAAATTCTCAATCATAGCCGTCATGACCTGCCCATGGAGCAAAGACTTGAGATCATGCGCCGCCAATTGACCTGTGACCTGTTTTTGTCCGGCTGTAACGCATTGACTCTATCCGGTGCGCTGGTGAATATCGATGCCACTGGTAACCGTGTCGCTTCGATGTTTTTCGGACCGCGCAAGGTAATTGTAGTGGCCGGGCGCAACAAGCTGGTTGAAGGCACGGTGCAGGACGCCATTCAGAGGGTGAAAGACCGGGCTACGCCGCCCAACGCCAAACGCCTAAACTTCAAGACACCCTGTGCATCCACAGGATTTTGCAGTGACTGCAATTCACCCGAGCGCATCTGCCGCATTACTACGGTAATCGAGCGGAAGCCGCGTCTTACGGATCTGCATGTACTGGTGGTAAACGCAGAACTGGGATTCTAGTATTTCTATGCTGAGCGAAATGTCCACCGCCCTGCTGGATTTTTTATTCCCACCCCGCTGCCATATCTGCCGGTCCTGGATCTCCGGGGCCGGTAGAGTTCATATTTGTCCAGACTGTCTGGCATCTGTCAGATTTATTACACCACCGTTTTGCACGGTTTGCGGAAAGAGTTTCGACGGTGCGGCACACGATCATGTGTGCGGTGCCTGCCTGCATGACCGTCCACATTATGATCAGGCGCGGGCGGCAGTTGTTTATGATGGGATTTGTCGCGAGATGATTCATGGTCTCAAGTATGATTGTCGCACCCATCTGCGTCGTCCGCTGGCGCTGCTCACGGCTGAAAGGGTGGCATCATTTGCCTTGGGTGCTGACATGCTTGTGCCGGTGCCGCTCCACGTGCGGCGCATCAGGCAGCGGGGATTCAATCAGTCCATTCTGCTGGGTGAGCTGCTTTCATGCGAATGGGGCATGCCGCTGGAGCGCAGGGCGATGCAACGGGTGCGCTGGACAGAACCACAGATCAATCTTTCTGCCAGTGAACGGCGGCAGAATGTAAGAGGGGCCTTCAAGCTATCCGGCAGTGTTGATGTGTCAGGCCGGCGGGTGATACTGGTGGACGATGTGATTACCACCGGCAGTACCGTGGATGAGTGTGCCCGTGTGCTCAGGGCTGGTGGAGCGGAAAGGGTGCTGGTCGTGACCATTGCAAGGGCGCAATAATGACCGGATGATGCCTGTTTTACTCTGTTTTGATGGTGAATTTCGTGCGAACCCCTGTGTTATCTTGACAGAAGTGGTGTGTTATTGTATTTAACTGACCTGATTGATAAAAACGGGGGGGGGTGCCATGCGTCTTACAACCAAAAGCAGATATGGGCTCAGGGCCATGTTTGATATTGCTTACCAATGCGGCAGTTTTCCGGCCCAGATCCAGGATATCTCCCGACGGCAGCAGATTTCGCCGCGTTACCTTGAACAGATATTTCAACACCTTAAACAGGCCGGCATACTTAAGAGCAAGCGCGGTCCGCAGGGCGGCTATTGTCTGGCCAGAAAACCCAGTCAGATAACCTTGCTTGAGATCATTAATGCAACGGAGCAGGACATAAAGATGGTGGATTGTGTTACTTCGGGGCAGGGAGGCTCTCCAAAGGAAGAGTGCTCGCTGAAAAGCAGATGTGTAACCCAGACCATCTGGGAAGAAGCAGGAAACTTGCTGAATAGTTATTTTGGCAGTCTGACCCTGCAGCATCTGTGTGAGCGTGGTCAGGCTTTGGGGATAGCAAAAGAAGAAACGCACCGTTTCATGTATTACATATAGGCAGGTAACCAGGCTGAAGGCTGAAGGGAAAAGGCTCAACTTCAGCCTGCCACCTTCAGCCATCCTCCTATTATTAAAGCTCCAGAATCATCGCGTTTTCATCACAGTCTGGAAATTTTGGGCATTTGAGGCAGTCGCTCCAAACCTTGTGCGGCAGTTCCGATTTGTCTACCAGCTTGAAGCCCAATTTTGCAAAGAAATCAGGTTTGTAGGTGAGACAAAAAACTTTTTTGAGTCCCAGGCTGCGTGCCTCGTCAATGCATGCCTGCACCAGCATGCTACCGATTCCTTTCTTTGACGAATTAGCTACCACAGCAACAGAGCGCACTTCCGCCAGGTCGCTCCAGACCATATGAAGCGCTGCCGTGCCCAGCAGACGCCCATCTTCTTCATATACGTTGAAATCCCTCAAGCATTCATATAACTCGGACAGGGAGCGTGAAAGCATGTCCCCCTTGCTGGCGTAGTCCATCAGCAGCTTGTGGATATCCTTGATATCGTTCATCTGGGCCTTACGTAACATGCCGTCCTCCTCTGCTGTCAAATGCCTACTTTTACTGCTGTGGGCTTGAGTACCCGTACAAGGTCGGCCGGTCTGATGCCAACCAGATATCCTCGTTTGCCGCCGTTGATGTAGATCAGTTCCAGTGCTTCAATACTGGCTTCCATGTAGACCGGCATAGGGTGCCTTGTCCCGAAGGGCGATGTGCCGCCGACCATGTATCCGGAATGTCTCTGCGCTACTTCCGGCGTGCATGGTACAATCTGCCTGACGTTGATCAGCCGGGCCAGTTCTTTGGTGGATACCTGCATGTCGCCGTGCATCAGCACAATCAGAGGACATTTCTGATCATCCTCCATCACCAGCGTTTTGATAACGGCGTGTTCTTCAACACCCAGCTCCCTGGCGGATACTTCAGTGCCGCCATGCTCCTCGTAATTATAGAGGTAGCTGCTGAAATCAACCTTTTCAGCACGCAGCATTCTGATTGCCGGAGTAACCGGAAACCTGTCCTTAGCCATTTTGCATACCCAGACAGTTACTGCTTTGCAAGCAGTTGATTAACCTTTGTAATAACCTTGAATGCGTCGGCCACATAGAGTACATCCGCCTTGCCCTGGGCCCAGCCGCAGTTGGCATCCAGATTGATGGCCCGGCGTTCGTTGATGAAACGCCAGCCGACCGCATGGGGTTCTTCACCGTGGCAACAGGTGGAAAGACCCTTGGGGTGGCGAGGCGTGGAACCGGTCTGGCCGACCTGGTTAAGATGGCTCATGAAAGAAAGCACGGCTTCGCCTTCGTGGGACTGGTCAACCAGTGATTTACTGCTGCCCAGCGACGCATTGCAATTTGACAGAAAGCCCAGGATCAGCTCTTCAGCTTCTTTTGCATGTGTCTGGCCGTCTGCCTGTTTTTTGCTCCAGCCTGCTCCAGCCACAAACAGCACGTCTGCATCGGGTCTTATGGTTTGGGAATTGCCTGAGGCAGACTGGATGCCGATGACACGTGTCCGTGAAAAATCAGAGCCCGGTTTCACGTTTACCGCCTCAACCGTTGCAGCGCCTGCGGTACCGTTCCAGGCCGGGAAGACACCGGCATCGGTCAGCAGGAACCACGGTCGCTGGGCCCTGGTGAGCCGTGCCACCATGCGTTGACGATAATACCAGCGTTGAATCTGCAAGGTGCCTTCGGTTACATCAAGACCGCTGACGTGGGTCTCGATGCGACCTTTCAAGCGCTGCACCACCCCGGGAACTGCTCTGGCGAAGCGGGACGTGCCCGGACCCAGCACAATGGTCGCTCCAGACGTCTGAACCAGCGCCTCAATCGCCGCCGCGTCAGAGGCATAGCGAGAAACGGCATAATCCGGACCCTCGACAGCCAGTGTTTTTACTGTCCCGCAAGTTGCGATACTGTCTGCGGCAGCCTTTACATCATGTCCGATAAGTCCTGTAATAAGTGTGGCGTCAGCCAGCTTGTCTGCCAGTGCAGCTGCAGCGGTAAGTGCCTCAAGCGTGATATTGGAAAGGGTGCCGTCACCCTCTGTATGTGCAATAAACAGAATCTTTTCCATTCAGAAAAAACCTCCTCAAAATTTATGAGCCGTCATATGGGATGTAAAATTGAAGCAGTCAGCCTTGTGCCAGCAGCGGAGTAATGGTTCCTGGGTCTGGTCTTAACCCTTGATCCAGGCAACGATCTCTTCTGCGATCTCGTCTTCTGAAAGATCCTTGACGATCCTGGTTTCACGCTGCTGCTTCGGCAATTCCACGCTCAAGTAGTTTACGCCTGCAGCGCCGATCTGGGCTGGCTGTGCCTTCTGCAGGGCCGGCATGATGGTACGCATGTTGGCCATGCCGATCTGTGGATTGTTGGGCGGTTCGGAGAGATTTCCGGTTGCCCAGGCCAGAACTGCCGGCGCGCCGGTACAACTGGATGCCAGGTACTGACCGCCTTCAATTCGCTCCAATACCTGGAAGGATCCATCCGCTTGCAGATCAAGCTGGTCAATGGCCAGAAACTGATCTGTGATCCCCAAATGTTCCCCGACCATCTGCATGGTGACGCCCGCATCACGTGAAGCTGAAGCGCAGCCGCCAAACAGCAGCAGTCGTGAGCGATCAAGACCGGCGATGTTTCCGATAGCACCGGCCAGGGCCGCACTGACCTCACAGGGATCGGTAAAACCTCCGGCCGGGCCGTCCAGTACGACCAATTCAAAAGAGACCTTCTGGGCAATGGTCATCATCAGTTGTTGTAACTTTGCCTTTGGCCCGAGGCTGACAAGCCATACCTTGCTGCCAGGAACCTGCTTGGCCAGATGGGCCGCCTCATACAGGGCATGCCCTGCCCACGGGTCAAGCACTGCCGGCAGCATCATTTCATTTTTCAGGGACGGGATTGCTCCATCCTGCGGGGCAAGGGTCTGCAGAGGGTCAGGAACAATACTGCCGCAGACTACAATGTGAAATCCTCCGGTCATTACTATGGTCTCCTCTTGATATTAATTCTGTGAAAAAGCAAAACAGTGACTCCTCTGTTTTCTTTTCAGTAAAGATGCTATTTACTTTTCTCTGAGAACTCTGTGTGTGGTTGACTGTATTTGAACTAATTTTCCGCCGAATGCAGTCCACCGGAACCGGCTTTGAATGTAATATTGCACTGCTCGCGATCCTCAGTAACCGGTCTGGTGCAGTTCCACATGCATGCCCCGCAGTGTACGCATTTTTCACGATCGAACAGGGGCACACCGTCTGCTTCACCGTAGGTCAAGGCCTGCCCTGAGCAGATCTCGACGCATAGCTTGGGCATGCAGTTCTTGCAGAGCTCGGGGTCGCTGAAGACCACATGGTCTGCAAAGCCGGGTGAGGCCTGAACCTTGCCACCCATCAGCAGGGCATCCTGCTGGGATACCAGCAGTTTCCCATCCAGCGGTATCTGCGGCCAACCCATGCCGTCCATGACCGCGTCGCTCATGGAAGTCCCCTTCGAAGCGGCCTCATGGCGGATTTCGTCCAGCCTGTCCTTTGATATCCGACCGTTACAGAACTCGTCCAGTGTGGGTATGCGTTCGTAAGGACGCTTGATTTCGCTACCCAGGTTAAGCAAACCACCGGTCATGCCGGTCAGGCCCATGCCGATCAGGCCGGTCAGCACGCCTTTCTGAAAGCCATCGCGGGCCTGCCTGGCCTGCCTGGCTTCCTTTTCCACCCAGCTGCCCCGGCGACGCTGCAGGTAGGCCTTGTCCAGATTATCCCTGGTGAACGGTTTTCCGGCCTTGTGTAGCTCGATTATCCCTTCGGCCAGCTGGACGCCGGTTGCCCAGGCTTCGTCAAAGCCGGAGCCGGACAGTATGTTCGTGCTGCCCGAGCCTTCCCCGATACGTGCGAATCCGTCACCAACGATCAGCGGTTCGCCACGTTTGCCAGACTCCTGCAGGGTTTTGGCCCCCCATGAGCGTAGCGTGCCACCTTCGATGTGTTTCCAGATTGCTGGGTGCATCATCCAGTGCTGCAGATAGCGGTAGCTGGCACGTACCGGGCTGTCAAACCAGGATGGTACAAAGATACCCAGCGAGGCTACCCGGTCGGGGTAGACATACATAAAGCCGAATATCTCCGGTTCGGGAAAACCAAGGGTGTGCAGTACGGTGCCTGCTTTCAGTGTGCAGCGTTCCGGCAGTTCCACCACCACCTTCATGCCGACTGCCCACTCACGGACATGATTGCCTTCGGGCATGCCAAAATGGCGATCCAGTGCCTGGCCGACCGGGCCGACTGGGCCGTCACCGACAACTGTCAGGGCGGCGCGGATATCCATGCCAGGCATGATGGCTGCGGTTGGAGAACCATCCTTGTTGACCCCCTGGTCAGCCAGCCTGATGCCGACTACGCGATCATCTTCGATCAAGGGTTCACTGACCGGCATGCCAGGCCAGATCTGGACCAGACCGTTGGCCATCAATTGTGAACCGACCCATTGGCTGAACTGGCCAACCGACAGAACCAGGCCATTATGTTTGCTGAGGAAGGGGGGTATGTAAGGCAGTTTGCAAGCAAAATCACTGCCGGCGATTACCCCGGCCATGGTGTCCAGGGCTTTTATGCCGCAAGAACGGCGGCTGGCGCCAACCGGGTCAAGTAGATAGAGTACCTCTTCATGGGTTACGGGTGCTGCCATAGGGATGTCGGACAACGACAGTTCCGGAAAGGATGCCTGGATGCCCCTGGCACGGGTGACCACGCCGGATACGCCAAAACTGATGTCATCGGCCCGCTCATAGCAGAGTACCTGCAAAGGTGCGCCTGGTATGACGCTGCTTTCCAACAGCGGCATACCATTTTCGTCCGCCATGGCGCGTGAGAGGGTTGTCAGGAATCCTCCCATGGCCGGGCCGAAACCCACGCAGGCGATATCAACTTCCATTGTCTGACGGTCAACAGTCATTTATTGACAATCTCCTTAAATTTGCTGGTTTGGTTTGGGTTCGGGGGCTGTGCTCTGACCTGCTGTTCAGGCCGGGTAATCCAGTGCCTCCGGGATCATGACCTTGCTGATGGCATTTGCGGCCCTGTCTTTTGCCAGACGTGCACCGGCCAGTTTTAGTTCCACCCTGTGGCGCAGGTTTTTGAAGTTCTGCAGGGCATCATGGTAGTTCTCCGGTTGGCGCAGATAGCCGTATGTCAGCTCGGCACAGGTGCGGGCAACCTCTCCGGCAGCACGGGCAGCCTGCGTATGGCAAAGATCGCTGAAAAAGTTGACGTATCCGCCCAATCCTTCCGCCACCACCGGGTTTTCAGGGCCTTTGGCCTTGAGCTCAAGCAGGTCAAGGATCTGCTGGCGTGTGACCAGCAGCCAGCAGAGGGCATCGGCGATGGGGAAAACCACGCCGTGGCGCTGGGAATGGTAGAGTGCCTTGCCATCGGCATCTTTTGTTGTCTGCAGGTATTCCATGGTGCAGAGCCAGAGCTCCATGGCGCTGGCCAGCGTGCTGGCGCCCGCTTGCGGGTGGGCGGCATGGAGCTCTTCCATGTCCTCGATCCACTGGCGGAACTGGGCCAGGAACAGCTCATTGGTCATGGTGATGGACAACTGGCGGCGCTGAACAGCTTCCGGTCCTTCGTAGGTAGCTTCCAGCTGGGCATCGGCCCATTTCTGACCAAGGAAACCGGGGCAGTCTTCGGTAATGCCGTAACCGCCCATCAGGCTGACGGCCTCACGCATCATGGTGGCGCCATAGCCGGTGTTCCAGAGTTTGCAGGCCGGGCAGAATACGTTGGCCAGACAGTCGGTGATCAGGAACTGCACCAGCGTGTTTTCGGACAGCTGCTGGAAACGGGCCTGGTCGCGGTTCGATTCGGACTGTTTTTCCAGCATCATGAATTCCAGGGCGTCCTTTTCCAGCTCCTTGAAGAGCTTCATCTGGGCCCTGCCGCCCTTGATACCCATCTCCTCCAGCTGCCTGTCTTTCTGGCGCTCAAGCGGATCGAACCGGTCAAGCAGGCGGACGGTCGCAAAACCGAAGGCGGCTCCGGCCTCGCCGGTGGCCCATACATCAACCAGGCGCTGCAAGGCGTCTTCCTTCTGCTGCAATCCCTGTTCAAAACGCGGGGTGCCGGGTGTACTGGCGTTGCCGCCGCGGAAACGGGTACGGTGATAGCGGATTACCGGCTCAATTGCGGACAGCAGTTTGGCAGAGGTCATGATGCCGACCGGCACGCGGGTGCGGCGAAAGACCGACTCGATCACATCACCGTGGTTGTAATTGGGGATGATGACGCCGTCCTTTACTGTGTATCCGCCGATGATGCGGCTGGCCGGGATGCGCAGGCTCAGGATCGGATCGGATGTGGATGAGAGTTGGTGAACGAGTTTGAGTGTCACGGCGCCGCGATCGAAAAGCCCCGGGTCGGTCTCTTCCAGAATCACCATGGCGCTGCCCTTGATGCGAGCGTCGTCTGAATCCACTGCAGCGGTAACGAAGTTGGCGAAGCCCATGTTTGTAATGAAACGGCCGCGTTTTTCCACATGCAGAACCGGTTCCTTGCCGTCTTCCCACTCCACGACACGCATCTTGCCGGAGACAACACCCGTATCGACACCGACGTAAGGCAGCGGTTCGGTCAATGCAAAGGCACCGCGCCAGATCTGTCTATCCTCGCCGGGCAGCGGCGGCACACAGCGGCTCATGTAGGTCAGTTTCTGTTCCGGGGTGCCCTTCTCCTTGATCGGTGAGAGGGCCAGATTGCTGGCCAGGGAACAGGTTGCGGCGCCTCCGTCCACCCAGGAAAGCTCGAAAGCGACCAGTGCCAGGGCAAGGTTCTTCGGTCCCTCAATAAAACCACCTTCCTCGGGGTCCATGAAAACGGTGGTCAGTCCCAGCTCATCCAGCCCCGTAAGTAGCTGGGCCTTCTTGTCGTTCCATTCGTGGGAGTTGCGCGCGCCTTCGGCTACAAGGCGGGCTACTGTGCCGCGTGCCAGGGATCTGGCGGATTGTACCACCATCTGCAAATCATATCGTTCGGAGAATCGCCACATGATCTGGCGCACATCATCTCCGGGCAGGGTGCTCATGAATTCGGTCACAATTTTCTCACTGTTAGATGTATCCACGCGTATGGTCTCCCTCATTTTATGTTTTTATAATGACCGACCGGATTGCCGCTTGGACGCTTTATGGCCCTGCAAAGGCGGTTTGCCGGAATTATATAAGTTTGACATGTTAATATGATCGCGGGGCAGACGCAAGTGATTTTCCAGGCGGTATTTTGAAAACAGTTGCAAGAGCATGGTGTTAGAGCTTTTTTGTTCACATGCCGTACAGGTTCATGTTAAAAAGACAAACCATTTTGAAGAGCGGAGGAAGGTGAATGTCGTTATATAGGCCGATGGCGAGTGTGCCGCAGGCATCAGGATACAAGGCTGGGGATGTACTGGTGGTGGTTGGAGAACTGTTCGGGCGGGGTTACGCCAACGGTTTGGTAGACGAGGCGCGCCGGCTGGGCATGACCATTGTGGGTACAACAGTTGGTCGGCGGGACAATGACGGTGTGCTCAGGCCGCTGAATGACTCGGAATTGCGCGAGGCAGAAGCCATTCTGGGTGGCAGGATCATCAATGTACCGCTGGAGGCCGGATTTGATTGCGAAGTCGTGGATGATATTCCTTCGATCGCAGAACAGCTGAAACAAGCGCGACCGGATGACTGGGAACAGATCAGCTTTGGGGATGATTACCTTGCCCGGGTCAGGGCTGCAGGAGCTGACCGGTTCCGCGACAATATGCGCAAGGTGGCACTGGAGCTGGAGTCGATTGTACCGCCAGGAGCCAACTTGCTGATCTCCCATGTAATGGCCGGCGGATTCCCCCGCGCCAGGATTTTCATGCTGTTGCTGAACCGCGTCTTCAAGGGGACCGGAGACCGGTATCTGCCATCCGCCAGACTTTGGGAGAGCGGCATCGGCCGCATGTGCCGCGAGAGTTTTGATGAGGTGACAGCTGATACCTTCCGTCATCTGCTGGATGAAACCGTATCACTACGTGAAAAGGTTGCACACGATGGCGGTCAGGTGCGCTATAGCGCCTATGGTTACCACGGCACGGGTGTGTTGGTTGACGGACGCTACCAGTGGCACTCCTACATACCGTATATGCCCGGCTGGGCCAAGTTGAAGCTGGAAGGTATTGCTGCAGAGGCCACGGCCAGCGGTATTGCCGCAACCATCTTCAATTGCCCGGAGATACAGACCAATTCCAGTGCGCTGTTTCTGGGGGTGGAAATCCCGCTCTACCGCTTGCTGGAGGCCATTCGCAGCAAGCTTGGAGCAGAGCGTTCCACAGGACTGTTTCAGCGTTGTCAGGATCTGCTGAAAGAGGGTGAAACAGTCGAGCGGATGCTGGAACGGGCCGAAGCCTACCTGGCCTCGCCGCTGATTACCGGCATGCTGGAATTTGACAGTTGGCCTCAGCACAACACGCAGCAACAGGCTGAAATGATGTTGTCAGCCTCGGCGGAACTGATGGCCATGCATGTCGACCAGAAGTCACTGGTATGTGCCGAGCTGTCCCGCATTGTGTTTCAGGCTACAGGCCGGCTGATACTGCATGGTTCCTGGGCGCCGGATGCGCCGGTTGTGTGGCTGGATCACGAGATTGTTGCCAAGCTGCTGGCCGCAGAGGCCGGACAGGGAATTATTGACGGACCGTTGTGAACATGGGCTCTGGACGCATGGCTGCCCCTGTTTTGCACGGAATTTACTGATCGAGGATATCAATGAAACATATCTGCACTATGGTCTGTCTTGGTCTGCTGGCCCTTTTTACCCTGCAGGGGTGTGCCTCTGCCCCCAAACCCAACAGGAGCACTGAAGAACTGTTGGCGGATGCGGAGCAAGCGTTCAGCCAGAAGAAGTATGAACGTGCCATCTCCGACTGGAAGCTGGTCAAGGAAAAGTTTCCGTCCCCCGACATCTCTGCCCGGGTGGAGCTGGGAATTGCCGATGCCTACTTTCTTGACAAGGAATACATCGAGGCGGCTGCCGAATACGAGGGGTTCCGCAAGCTGCACCCCCGTCACGAGCAGGCCGACTATGCGCTTTACCGTCTGGGGATGAGTCATTACAAACAGATCACCGGCATTGATACCGATCAGACACCGCTCCAGAACGCCCTGACCCTGTTCGAATCCTACATGGTTCAGTATCCTGGTGGTAAGTACCGTGATGAGGTCAAGGGGCTGATTGCCGATTGCCGCGACAAACAGGTTCAGTATGAGATTTATGTCGGTCGTTTTTATGTCAAAACCGGCAGCCCCAAGTCCGGATTGGCCCGTCTGGAAAAGGTGCTTAAGGACTTTCCCGACATGAAGCGGCGTGACGAGGTCTATTATTATCTGGGATGTGCCTATCTGGAGACGGATCAGAAGGAGCGCTGTCGTGAGATGGCTGGCAAACTGCTGAAAGAATTCCCGGCCAGTGTCCATGCCGGGGATGGGGAAAAGCTACTGGGCAGGTGCAAATGACAGTAGAGCATGCCTGGCTGATTGCAATGCTGGCCGGAGCCTATCTGCTGGGCTCCATCCCGACCGGGCTGCTGCTTGGCAAGGCCTGCGGAATCGATGTGCGTAATGAGGGGAGCGGCAATATCGGTGCAACCAACCTCTATCGCACAGCAGGCCGCAAGGTGGGGGTTTTGACGCTGATCGGTGATTGTCTGAAAGGGTTGCTGCCGGTGCTGCTGGTCAAGCAACTGGGCTTTTCCTTTGAATATGCGGCGTTGATAGGGCTGGCTGCCTTTTGCGGCCATGTCTATACGATTTTTCTGGGTTTCAAGGGGGGCAAGGGGGTGGCCACCGCCTTGGGTGTCTTCCTGGCGATATCGCCGCTTGCGGTTTCGATTGCGCTGCTGGTTTTTGTACTGATGATGGTCAAGTGGCGCTATGTTTCATTGGGGTCAATCAGTGCCGCTGCAGTTATGCCTGTGGCGGTGGCGCTGTTGGATGGCAGAAGCGTTCTGATTGGTGTAACACTGCTGATTGCGTTGATCGTGATTGTCAAGCACCACAGCAACATCAGGCGGCTGATGGCTGGCACGGAAAACCGGTTCAAGGCCTGAAGGACGCTATTTTTTTTCGCCGGTGTAGATACAGGCAACACCAAAGGTCAGGTTGACCATCTGTGTGTTCCGGAAACCGGCCGCAGTTATCATATCCATAAACTCGGCCTGGGTCGGGAATTCCAGAACCGAGTCTGGCAGGTATCTGTAGGCGTTATAGCGTGAGAACAGCCCGCCAATCATTGGCAGCAGCGTTCTGAAGTAGAGATGATACACATGTCGAACCAGCGGGTTGGGGGGGGTAGCAAACTCAAGCACGATCAGTCTGCCATCCGGTCTTAGTACCCTCCACATTTCAGCCAGCCCCAACTGTCTGTCCACCACGTTTCTGATGCCGAATGCAATCGTGATCGAATCAAAGGTATCGTCAGGGAAGGGCAGGTCTTCACAGGGGGCGATGCGCAGATCAATCCGTTTGGCATATGGTGATGCGGCCACCTTGGTTTTTCCCCGTTCCACCATTTCCGCACAGAAATCAGCGCCCGTCACACGTACAGAGGCCGGGGTTGACTGGGCGATCTCGATGGCCACATCGGCAGTGCCAGTGGCCACGTCCAGGATGTGCGATCCTGGCTTGTACTTGACCAATTGGACAGCTTTTCGGCGCCAGCGTCGGTCAATGCCGAAACTGAGTAGCCGGTTAAGGAAGTCGTAGCGCGGGGCGATGGCTGTAAACATGCGCTGGATCTGTTCGGTTTTTTCGGACGGTCTGAACATCCGCTATTACTAACCTCTGCTCTGGTGGGATTCTGCTGCTCGAGAGTTTGCCTTTTAGCACAGTATCGCACTGCAAAACTACAAAAAAAGCGGCATGATCGCCAAAGGAGCGCAGGTGTCCTCTTTCATACGCATTCAGGATATTGCAGATATTCTGATTATGACCATACTGATCTATCAACTCTACTCCTGGTTCAGGCGTACCCGCACCATGCAGGTGTTGTTTGGTCTGGGGGTGGTGACGCTGATATATTTTGCCACCCGTTTTCTGGGGCTTTACATGACCAGCTGGATATTGCAGGAGCTGGGCACCGTGTTGATCGTACTGGTGATTGTGGTCTTTCAGGCCGAAATCCGTCAGGCCCTTTATCGTTTCAGCCATCTGAGGCACCTGTTCTATGAACGGGAGGCGACACAAGCTAACAGGTTCCATGAGATTGCCGAGTCGCTGTTCGCCATGGCTGCCCGGAGAACCGGTGCCATACTGGTCTTCCAGCGCAGCGAAGCGCTTGGAGACCTGGCGCTGAACGGGGTTCATCTGGATTGCGAGCTTAACCCGCAGATCATGGAAACGATATTCACCAGCGGTACACCTCTTCACGACGGCGCCGCACTGGTCAGGGACAATCGGCTGGTGCTGGCCGCATGCCATCTGCCTTTGACAACCAGTCCGGATGTACCCCAGTACCTCGGAACTCGGCACCGGGCGGCACTGGGGTTGTCTGAAAAAACCGACGCGGTTGTCGTGGTTGTGTCAGAAGAGCGCGGCGCGGTATCGATGGCAGTTGGCAGCGAACTGACCATAATGGACACTCCGGGCGAACTTGAGGCTGCTCTGAACAGGCTGATCAATCCTGTGCCGGATAAGGCTGACAAACCGGTTAGCCGGGCCCTGTTCAGCAATCTGTTTCCCAAGATGGCAATTCTGCTCATGGTTACGCTGTTCTGGCTGCTGGTCACATCCCGTTCCGGCCAGATCAGCACCGTTACTGCACCGGTCAGACTACACGGCATTCCCAAGAAGCTAGCCCTGGTTCAATCCAGTCCCGAGTCGGTAGAGGTCAGGCTCAAATCCTATTCCCTGCTGACGCCGATCCCTTCCAAGCTGGATATTGTTGCCGATGTGGATCTTTCTGAAGTCAAGGAGGGATACTCGACCTTACGCATCAGGCATAGCGACTTCAACCTGCCGTCCGGCATGGTGATCAACAGCATTTCGCCTGCTTCCATCAGGGTGGCGACAGAGAAAAAGATTCGCAAGCGGGTCCCGGTTACGGTCAGCATGAAGGGCGCAATGCCGCATGGCCCGCAGGGGGGGCAGGTGATGTGCGAACCGGCCGAGGTCGAGATTGAAGGGCCTGCATCGCGGGTAGAACGGATTGCTTCTGTGGCTACCGAGGTGGTGGAGGCCAGCCAGATGTCCCGCGAACAGGTTCTGCAGCGGAACTTGGTGCCGCCGGCCAATCAGGTTGCCGTGCTCCGGGATGAGCCGGTGGTGATTCGGTTGTTAAAGCGGTCTGAACGCTAACTGCTTGTTTGATTGCACTTTGTTGTCATTGGACACCAGAGATGTGGATTGACTTTTGATGCAAAAAGGAATATAACACGCATCCGCGCATACATTTCACGGCGGGCAGGAAAGGAGGATAAATGAGGCATATCAAAAAAATTGTACTCATATGCATCATGGTTTTGGTTCTTCCCCAGCTGGCCCTAGCTTCCAAGACGCATCTGGTGCGTAAAAACGAATCACTTCATTCTATCGCCAGGAAGTACCACGTCTCCGTTGACAAGCTCAAATCCGTCAACGGTCTGACCAGCACCAGGATCAAGGTCGGTGCCCGGATCATCATACCTACCAACGCTAAGGCTAAATCTGTCAAAGTCTCAGAAAAGTCCCGTACATACAAGGTTGTCAAGGGTGATACCCTGCCGGGCATTGCCCGCAAGACCGGAGTAAGGATGTCGGACTTGCGCCGTCTTAACAAGATCAAGGGTAACAAGATCAAGCAGGGGCAGCTGTTGACGCTCCGCAAGTACACTACTCCGTCCGAACCTCGCCGTGGTCGTGAAACATCAGAAAACCGCCTTGCCCTGATCAACCCGGAACTGCTTAACGAGCGTGAGCTGAATGATACCCTGGCCGAACTGACCGATATGGATGTGGATCAGCCGATCGACCTGGCTAAAAATCTTGAAGAAAAAAATCAGAAGGCCAATTCGATCAAGAAGACCGCCTACAGCTTTCTGGGCGCCCGCTATCGTTTTGGCGGCAATAGCCGCAACTCCCTGGACTGCTCCAGTTTTACCCAACAGGTTTTCCGTGACCACAATATCAGATTGCCCCGTACTGCCCGTGAACAGTTCCGGGTCGGGACTGAGGTCATGCGCGGCGACCTGAGAAAGGGTGATCTGGTGTTTTTTCAGACCTACGCCCGTTTTCCCTCCCATGTGGGTATCTATCTGGGCAACCGCAAGATGATCCATGCCTCTTCCCGCGACCGCCGGGTGATCATATCCTCCATGGATACTCCCTACTATCTGGGACGCTATCTGGGGGCCCGCCGCGTAAGCGAAAACAGCTTTGAAAGCTTCAATGACCTGCTGTTGGGTGTTATTGAGGAAAAACCGGAAGATGTTCTGGCTAATGACGCGTTGGGGCTATCTTCGGAGCTGACCAACTGACATTTTGCATTCAAACCGTTCCTTGAAATCCGGGTCGCATGATCCGGATTTTTTTTGCCCACATGAAAATCATGCTTGCCTACATATCGGGGGTTGAAAGCCGGGAAGACCTGTTTATCTCCCAACTCCCCACCGGCTTGTGCTATCTGCACGCCAGCCTGCTCAAGTCTGGTTTTGATGCCTGGCTTGCCAATTTCTCCGCCTGGAAACCTGCCGATATCGCCGGCAGCATCGCTGCACACAAACCGGATATTATCGGCATCTCCCAATGGACCCACAACCGCCATGCCGCCCTGGAACTGGCCAGGCTTGCGCGCAAGACTGTGCCGACGTGCAGGATCGTGCTGGGCGGCGGACATGCCTCGTTCCGCTACCGTGAACTGCTGGAACGGGAAGCAGCCGTGGACGCCGTGGTCATCGGCGAGGGGGAGCGCACCCTGGAAGAGATGGCCCGCTGCCTGGCCAGCGGCAACAGCTGGGATGATCTGCCCGGCATTGCCTTCAGAAAAAATGGACAAGTTGTTGTTAATCCTCCGGCGCCACTGCTGGAGGATCTTGACAGCCTGCCCAGCCCGCATGTTGGTCTGGATCGGTCGCTCGGCGTTGATGTGCAGCAGCAGGCCGAATTCATCATCACCGCCCGCGGCTGCCCGGCCGCCTGTCATTTCTGCGCATCCCCTGCCTTCTGGAACAGGAAGGTCCGTTTCCGCTCACCCCGACAGATCGTTGACGAGATCCGTGCTATCCGTGAACGATATGGCCTGATCTATTTTTCACTGCGGGACGACACCTTCACCGCAGATCGTCAGCGGGCGATCGAATTCTGCCGTCTGCTGATCGACAGCCGCCTGCATATCGTCTGGAACTGTCAGTCCCGTGTAACAGCCCTGGACGAAGAACTGCTGTCCTGGATGAAACGCGCCGGCTGCGAATGCGTGCAATTGGGCGTGGAGTCAGGCTCACCGCGCATACTTGAATATCTGGGCAAGCGCATCACGCCGGAACAGGTCATGCACGCTGCTGCCATGGTCAAAAGGGTCGGTATCAGCCTGTCGATCTACCTGATCAGTGACATCCCGCAGGAAAACGAGGCGGATGTGCAGGCTACCATCGCTCTGATCCGCCAGATCCGGCCCGACGATGGTTATGTTTCGCCCCTGGCCTATTTCCCGGGCACATACCTGTTTGACCAGGCCGCAGCATCAGGCCAGGTTGCGCGTGATATCTTCGAGCCTTCGCGGGAAGCCGCCGTATACGCCATGGGTCGGCGCGGCGTAAATTCTCGCCGGGTGCTCAAGGAGCTGACCCGTTATACAAATCATGCCCGGCCGGACTTTTCCGCGCAGAAAAAGCTCCTGGGCTATTGTCACGCCACCAATATCATCTGTGGAGAGCGGCATCTGCGCGAAGGCTATTTCAAGGCGGCAGAAGCCGAGTATCGTGAAATCATCCGCCGCGAAGCGGACAATCCCTGGGGCTGGTATCTGCTGGCGGA
>DAONZY010000042.1:0-1545 GCA_035407085.1 Deltaproteobacteria bacterium
CGCCGCAATGGGACATATCAACATGTTCCCCGACCATGACGGCACCCTGCGCTGGGAATCGCTGCTGATCGCATACGATGATCACCTCTACCCCTCCCTGGCGCTGATTTCAGCCGCCCGCCATCTGGGAACCCCTCTGGAGAACATCCGCGTCGACGCCGCCCGTTCCGTTGCAACGGGCAAGTCACTGATCCCCACCGACCAGTGGGGACGCACGCTGATCAATTATTATGGCCCATCCGGCAGCTTCCCCCATTACCCGGTCTGCGACATACTGGATGGCAAGGTCAGACCGGAACAGCTGGCCAACCGGATCATCCTGATCGGCGCCACCGCCGTAGGCATCTACGACCTGCGCGTCACCCCCTATTCCGCTGCCATGCCCGGCATCGAGAAACATGCGGCAGTGGCCGCCTCCATCTTGGAAGGACGCTACATCAGACAGGCACCCCCTGGCCAGAATCTGGCCGTGCTGCTCATCTCCGGACTGTTGCTGACCTGGTATCTGACCGGCGCGCGGGTACTGTCAGCATCCCTCGCCGCAGCCGCAGGCGCAGCAGCCATCAGCGTCACAGCGGTATTGCTCTTCTCCCACAAGGGGCTCTGGATCAATCTTGCCTGCCCGGTCTTTAACCTGGCCGGGATATACATCTGCATCACCGCCTACAACTACTGGTCCGAGGAGCGCTTCTCGCGCAACATCCGCCGCATGTTCTCCAGCTATGTAACCGAGCGGGTAGTCAGCGAATTGATCAAAAATCCTCAGATGGCAAAGCTGGGCGGCGAGCGCCGGGTGATCACCGTTCTTTTTTCCGACATCAGGGGCTTCACCACCTTCTCCGAAAAACACTCACCAACCGAGGTCGTCTCCGTATTAAATGAGTACCTGGGCGCCATGACAGAGGTGATCTTCAAATGGGAAGGCACCCTGGACAAGTTTGTAGGTGACGAGATCATGGTCTTCTGGAGCGCCCCCATGCCCCAGGAGGACCACGCCGAACTGGCCGTGCGCTGCGCCCTGGACATGCGCAGGCAACTGAGCGAACTGCAGCAGAAGTGGATCAGCGAAGGCAAACCGCCACTGGACGCCGGCATCGGCATCAACAGCGGCGAGGTACTGGTTGGCAATATCGGCGCCGAGGGCAAGAAGATGGACTACACTGTCATCGGCGACCACGTCAACCTGGGGGCCAGGGTGGAGGCGCTGACCCGCAGGTTTGAACAGCCGATCCTGCTGACAGAGTACACGCTGGAACAGCTGCGGCCCCGGATCGAATCCGGCGCACTGACCGGCATGGCGTTTGACGGACTGGGCAAGGTCATCGTCAAGGGCAAGCAGCAGCCGGTAGGCCTTTACACCGCCCGGGCACAAGACAACAACTCCGCTCCATCATCAATCTGCATATGCAGCGGCGAGACCATCACCGTCATGGCGGAAAAATGAAAAGGACGGAAACCAGCTCCGTCCTTTTCGCCCTCTGAACTTTACCCTCAACTGACAAGCCGCTATTGCGGCGTTGCTGTCCCCGATGCCGTGCCGGTTGC
>DAONZY010000042.1:1645-23506 GCA_035407085.1 Deltaproteobacteria bacterium
CATACTGGGCCCCGGTACCGGTCGCCGTGCCGCTCACGGTACCGGTCGCCGTGCCGCTCATCGTGAACGGTCCGTTGATATTACCGGATCCAGACACCGAGCCACTCCATGAACCAGGCGTCATGCCCATGTTCCATGAATTGATCGTCAGGGTCGTTGACACATTGCCGTTTGTGAAATTGACTGATTTGTTGACTGGAGATGAAACCAAGTTGATGTAATCCATGGAAATGCTGTTGGCATCTGTTCTGAATGCGGTCGGCGTGCCTCCGGCAGCAGGTGCCAGGAAGTGGACGTTGTTCATCGCAGCCGCCGTCAAATCGGTAAATGTCCCGCCATCCCATGCCAGGTTCGCCACCCCCACCTCCACCGCCGGCCCCAGCACAGCCGGATTGGTGTCGGACAGAGGCGCCATGAAGGATGGCGGCGGATTGCCGTCCGGCACCCACAGCACACCGGCCAGCTGCCCGGGAGTGCCTTCATCCCCTCCGCTTGCACCGCCGCCCCGCACCAGCGTCAGTTCCCCTTGGGTAGCCGGCCGGGAAGGATCGGGCGGATTGCCGTTTCTGATCAGGGTACTGAATCCGGCCGGCAGTTCAACCATCTGCTCAGGATGCTGCAGGTTGTAGACATACACAACCCCCTCCTTGACCGCCACACCGGTGGCATTGTTGTCGAAATAGACGAAATACCAGGTTCCGCGCACACCGGCCACCGCATTGGGGGTTGAGATTTCAAATCTTCGCGGTGATCTGGACGTCGCTGTAGCCTTCGTCACCACCGCCTCGATACGGCCGCGGGAGAGCCGAAAGCTGCGCCGGTCGCGCTTTACTGCATATTCACTGACGTCAATCCGGCTGCGCGGCGCAATCCTGATGACATTGCCGTCACTGAAGCGTATCTCAGCCCTTGAACGGCTCTTGGTGCGGACAAAATCCTTCTCGAAGACGGCATCACCCTTTCTGGCCGCAATGGCCGGCAGTCGGCCACCCCGCAGGATATCAACCCTCCCGGCCACAGCCGTCAGCCTGCCGATCGCTTCGGCAGCCTGCGATGCAACCGAGGAAAGCATCAGGCACAACAAGGAGCCAAGCAGGATCACAGCGCACCTGCTGAATAGTCTTTTTCCGGTCATCAACCCTTTGATCAACATGGCAGCCCCCTTAGAAATTAAGCTCAAGACCACACATAATGGTGTTCCTGGTGTAGTCGTAGATATTGATATTTGACTCCGCCCGGGTATGGCCGTACTGGGCATTCAGCTTGACCCCCTTGATGGCCTCCCAGGAAACACCGGCCGCCATGCTCCAGAGCGTGTCGTTTCTCCTGACCGAAAAATAGGAGTTGCTGTTCTGGTAGTTCTGCAGCGCGACATCGCCGGAAAGATTGACACTGACACCCTTCCAGACCGGAATCAGGGCCAGTGCGCTGAAGCGGTTGCCCAGGTTGTGCCAGTTCTTGCCCTCGGCCACATCATCGCTCAGCTCGTAACGCAGATTCAAAAAACCCCGCCCTTCGGCAAAGGTATACAGATAGCCCAAGGTACCGCTGAAGATGTTGGCATCCCGGTTTTCCTCGGGAGAGAGCGGCTTTTTCAGCATCTCGCGCCGGCTGTAGCCAAGCCCGGTCTGCAGGATATGCCCCGGCACCAGCATCAGGTACCAGGTCGGACGGGTGGCGATCTGCTGCATGTAGGGATCCTGCCCGAGCAGGTAATGGCTGTAGGTAATCGGCGCGGTCAAGGCGCCGCTGTCCAGACTGATGCCGGGCGTCATCGAGATGGAATTGGATATCTGGTCATACTCGGAACGCTGACCGTAGGTCGATGTATTCAGAGCATACTGGGCGCTGAAGAGCTTGCGACCTTCCAGGAAGGGTGTGTAGTCCAGCCTGAAATTACCGACGAAAGCGTTGTCCCGGTTTTTGGGAAAAACTATGCCGGCAATCTCGCTGCGCGGCTTTCCGAACACATTGTCATCGTACAGGTATCCGGCAAAGACCGTGCCGCGCCAGGTGCGGTGATCCTTGACCACATTGGCGAAGGTCTTTTCATAGTCCCGGGCGTATTCGGCCATATCCGAATCAGGCGAGATGGTAATGACCGTCTTCAGACTGGCCCGGGCCTGTTCCAGGCGACGGGCCGAGGCATGGGCCATGGCAATCTGGAAATCGGCTGTCGGTGCCAGCGCCGGTTCAGCCACCTTGGCTGCGGAAAACTGGGCAATAGCGTCGTCATGACGCTTTTGCCGCATCAGGAGCATGCCGCGCAGCATGGCCACCTCAGCGGGTCTGGCGCCATTTTTTTCTGCCTGCTGCAGCCAGTCGGCAGCCTGTTCATACTCATCCAGGGTCAAATAGATGGCGGCCAGCTCAAGGCAGGCGGCCTTCTCTGGCGGTGTTTGTTTCAGGGCGGCCTTGAAGGACGGTATGGCAGCCTTGATGTTGCCCATACGCTTGAGGGTCAAGCCCTTGTAGTAATAAGCCTTGGCAGAACCGGGATCAGCCTTGAGTGTCTGGCCCAGCAGTTCCTGGGCCTCCTCGTAGTTTTCCGCCCGATACTCGTTAATGGCGCGTTCCAGCAGCCCCTGGGCCGATGCAGAAATCGGTAAGGCGCACAACAGCAATAGTGACAAAACTGCAGTGATTTTCAATCTGACCATGGCAACCTCTCCTGCGGCGTAAATTTCGCCAGGATTCTATTTTATCTGAGTACACCCTGCAAGGCTTTTGGCAAGCCTTGGCCTGTGTTTCACCTATTCGTAAACAGCCCTTTCAGGCCGGACATAAAACCGCTGCCTTTGTGGAAGGCAAGCAGCACGGCGGTGATGTTGTCCCTGCCGCCGTTGGCGTTAGCCTGCTCGATCAGGTCGCGGCAGGCCGGTTCCAGGCTGGTGCGCGCCAGGATCAGCGCAGCGATCTCCTCGTCACTGACCATGCCGGTCAGCCCATCGGAACAGAGCAGCAGCATGTCGCCGTCCAGAAGCTCCAGATCCAGCAGATCCACCAGCACCTCCGGCTCCTGCCCCAGCGCGCGGGTGATGATATTCTTTTGCTTCGAATTGCGCGCCTGTTCCTCGGTCAGTAATCCCTGGCGCTGCTGTTCGGCCACCAGGGAGTGGTCGGCGGTCAGCTGTTTCAATATGCGGTTCCTGAGCAGGTAAACGCGGCTGTCGCCCACATGGGCAATGGCAGCAGCATTTCCGGAGGCCAGCACCGCCACCACGGTTGTTCCCATGCCATGCCATTCCGGTCGATCAGCGGCAGCTTCGAAGATGGTGCGGTTGGCCAGACGGATCGCCGATGCCAGCAGGTTGGCCTCACGTGAATGGCCGGGATCCACCGTGCCAACCACAAACGCCTCGCCGGCGGCAGAACGGCTGACCGCATCGCGGATCACCTCCATGGCCATGCGGCTGGCCACCTCGCCCGAATTGTGGCCGCCCATCCCGTCGGCCACGACAAAAAGGCCGAGTTTCTCCTCCAGCAGCAGGGCGTCCTCATTGCCCGCCCTGACCTTGCCTGTGTCAGTTATGCCGAATGCTGTAACCTTCATACAGGTAGCCTCCGTTATAATAAACCGTCATGCGTGTCCGTTTTCCGTATTTCTACAATCACCGGTTAACGGGCACGGTCAACGATTTTGCAGTTTCCCCATGCAGATGCGGACATGTTCGGCCACTTCGCGCCCGCTCTGGTAGCGTTTGGCAACATCCTTGATCAGCAGCCGGTGGGCGATGTAGGCGCAGCACTCCGGTATGGACGGGTCCAGTTTGGTCAGAAGCTGCGGCGGTTTGTTGGCGATGTTGTACATGATGGTGGTGATGCTGTCGCCGGTGAACGGCTTGTGACAGGAAAGCAGTTCATACATGACCACCCCCAGGGAGAACAGGTCGGAACGGCCATCCACCTTCTGCCCCACCACCTGTTCGGGCGACATGTAGCTGGGGGTGCCCAGCACCATACCGGTCTTGGTGGTGGAGGTGGCCGTAATGCGGGCAATACCGAAATCTGCGATCTTGATGTCGCCGTTTTTCAGCCGCATGATATTGGCCGGTTTGATATCGCGATGCACAATCCCCTTGCTCCAGGCAAAGTCCAGCCCCTCTGCCACCGCGCCGACGATGCGCAGCACCTCGCTGAACGCAAGGCGGTTTTCGGGACGGGTTAAACCGGACAGATCACTGCCGTCCAAAAGCTCCATGGCCACATAGGCCAGGTCATAGTCCTCGCCCACATCATAGATGGTAACGATATTGGGGTGGTTGAGCGCGCCGGCCGCTTCGGCCTCGCGGAAGAATCGGCCCTTGGCTTCATCCATCTGCTCAGCTTCGATCTCGTCAAAACGGATGGTCTTGATGGCCACCATGCGGTTGATCTTGGGATCCCTGCCCAGGAACACCGTACCCATGGCGCCGCGTCCCAGTTCCTTCTGGATCTCGAAACGGCCGATGGTCGGACCGGCTGCCCCACCGCCCTGCAGCAGTACCGTGGCCTCCTTGCGGGCCCCAGCTCCTCCGAAGATCATGGTTTCTCCGGCCGCCTTCATGGTGGCGATGCGTTCCCTGATATCCTTATAGTCACCGGCGGTCAGGATGTGCTCATAGACAGCGGCGGCCTTGTTGAACATGCGCTTGCGCTCAAAATCCAGCCCCAGATTATAGAGCAGATCCCTGACCGTATCGTCCTGCAGCGGACATTTACGGAATTTTTCAAAGGCCAGGTCCAAAAGTCCCTGTCCCTGGAAGGACAGGCCCAGCATCTTGCTGGTCTCGATACTGTCGCTCTCCACCAGTTCCTTGCTCTTTTCAGTGGCCATGAAACGCCGGGATACGGTCAGCAGATAGCCTGCCACCAGCAGCAGGGAGGGCGCAACCATGGCCAGCCACTCGCCGCGACTGACAAACAGCCAGACACAGACCGCGTTCCATCCAACCAGGAGTCCCAGAGAGATGACAGCGCCGGTTCCGGCCTTGAATCGGGGCATGACAAAGGCCAGAAAACCGCCCAACAGCAGCATCAGACCGAGTTCTGCATAAAGCGCCCAGGCGGGCCTGGATATGAATGAGCTGGAAAGCAGCGAATCAACCGCATTGGCGGTGATCTCGATACCCGGAAACATGGGCTGGGGAGGGGTAACTTCAAAGCCGGCAACACCCGTGGCGATCGGTCCGATCAGTACGATCCGGTTGTGGAAGGTCTCGGCTGCATAGCGGCCGGTGACCACATCGACGAAGGAATAGTAGGGAAAGGTGCCGAACCCGCCGCAATAGTCGATCAGCATGCGCCCCTTGCTGTCGATCGGCACGGAGGCACCGCCGAAGGACACCCTGCCCGGCTCCAGAGACACATCGGTCACCCCTTTTTTCAGGTACTTGAGCGTCGTCTGCAGGGCAAAGGAGGGGAACAGATAACCATCATAACGAACGAAGAGCGCATCGCGCCGCATGGCGCCATCCTTGTCACCGAACAGGTTGAGATGCCCCAGGCCGAAAGCCCCTTCCAGGAAGGGGGGAATCGGCAAGGTCTGTTCTATGGCTGTCGGAAAGTTCACATCGGACTGGGCCGGGCGGGCATTCTTCTTCAGCGGGCCGGAGAGGGCCAGGGAGGCGTCGGCCCGTTCACCGGGGGTGAAGTAGAGCGGCAGCACCACATTGCCGGCCCGTGTGATCGACTCGGCCAGAAAGGCATCATTGTCCAGACGCTTTTCCGCCTGCACAAGGGCGCCATGCACCTCGGCCAGTCTGCCGCCCACGGCGCCACTTTCCTCGATCTTCTTCCTGACCGTGCGCACCTCATCCAGACCGGAGTTGCGATCCGGTTCGGTGTAGAGGATGCTGGTGGCGATCAGGGCCGGTTTGCCCTCGGAAATCACATCGATCAGCTCGGCCATGTATGCCCGCGGCCAGGGCCAGCGCCCCAGCTTCTGGATGCTCTGGTCATCGATGGCCACGATCACGACCGGAGAAACCGGTTTATGCTGCCGCAGACGCTGTCGCAGGTCGTAGGTTTTGTATTCCAGAATTTGGAGGGGATACCATTCCATCAGGGCAAGTGCAGCCATGGCAAGCGTCAGCGCTGCGACGATCATCCAGTTCTTGAGGAAAAACGTGGGGGTTTTCATGGTCACTCCGAAATTCCGGTCACGGTGGAACCAAATGAAAAAACTATACCGTTACCTGTTAACAAAGCAAACTGATGCATTTTTCAACCTGGCTTACCCCAGGTGCAGCTCATCCAGCGACAGCCGATATCCGGGTAGGAATTTCTCCATGAAAAACCTGACCTCCGGCAGAGGATTGCCGCCCAGCTGCTGTTCATGTTCAGCCAGCGCACGGCGAAACTCCAGGTTGCCGGACTTGACCTCCTCGATGCACTTGACCAGCGCGGCGATCTTGTCCGCCGCCTTGACCAGCGGCTGGTAGTCTGCGTCGACCTCGAAGAAGAAGAGCGGCTCATATTCCATGGCCAGTTCCTCAGGCAGCATGGCCAGCAGCTTGCGGCGCGCCCTGTCCTCCAGATGGTGGAAGGACTGGCTGAAATCGGAATTGAAGTGTTTAACCGGCGTGGGCATGTCCCCGGTAAAGATCTCGCTGGCATCGTGAAAAATGCCGTACAGTGCCGCACGATCAGGATCAAGGGTGCCGCCGTAATAGGTTTTGCGGATCATGGCCAGTGCATGGGCGATGATGGCCACATCCAGACTGTGTTCCTGAATGTTTTCAGGCACGGTATTCCGCATCAGCCCCCAGCGGCTGATATAGCGCATGCGGGAAAGGAAGGCAAAAAAATCGTACTGCAGCGGTTTACAATTGTAAGGCGCAGGCTCTTCACTGCGCACCATCATTTTTTCGCCCTGGAGCTGGTCACTGTTCATGGCAAAAGCCCCTCGGCAATCGCCAGCGAGGCATCCACACGGTTGAGTGTGTAAAGATGCACACCTGGCGCCCCGCCCGCCAGCAGGCCCTCGGCCTGACTGCGGGCATGGGCCACTCCCAGCTTCTGAACTTCGTCGGCTCCTCCGCGCTGATCCGCCTCCTCCAGCCGGGCCATGAATTCAGGAGCAATGGACGCCCCGCAGAGCGACATGATACGCTTGATCACCTTCAGGTTCACCACCGGCAGTATGCCCGGGATAATCGGTTTGGTGATGCCGGCTGCCCGGGTGCGGGCAACAAAATCGAAATAGAGCCGGTTATCGAAAAAGAGCTGCGTAATGGCAAAATCACCGCCATTATCCAGCTTGCGCTTCAGGTTTTCAAGGTCCGCTTCGGCACTTAAAGCCTCGGGATGCACCTCGGGATAGGCGGCAACGCCGATTCCAAAACCAGGGCGCTGCTCACGAATCAGCCTGACCAGGTCGGAGGCATACTTGAGCGGGCCATCGGGACAGAAATCCGCAGGGGCATTCTGGGGTGCGTCACCGCGCAGCGCCAGCACGTTATTGACACCTGCTGCGGCCAGCCGGTCCAGAAAACCGCAGATACCGCCATCGTCCGCACCGATACAGGTCAGGTGCGCCATGGCCTCCAGCCCGTATTCACCCTGCAACCGGGAAACGATCTCCAGGGTGGCGCTGTTGGTGCTGCCCCCGGCGCCATAGGTCACCGACACAAAGGCGGGGTTCAACTGCCGCAGACGTTCAACGGTCTTGAAAAAACCAGGCCACTCCTCCCGCTCCTTGGGCGGGAAGAATTCAAGTGACAGAAACTGTTTTTGATTGTTGATCGCATCAATAATTTTCATTCAACTCTCTCTATTCAGTTTATTTATATCCGGGTTCCATACGGAAACTATCAGCAGTTACCGTTCGTACGGCTCGAACAGCCGCCGGTACTCATCCAGCGCAAACCGGTCGGTCATGCCAGCAATATAGTCGCAGATCACGCGCTGCACGCCGCTGACGTCGAAACGGGCCTGGTACTTGGGCGGCAGCAGAGACGGGTGATCCAGATAGGCCTCAAAGAGCCGCGTAATAAACAGCTCCGACTTGACACGCATCTTCTCCACGCGGTGATGGCGGTAAAGCCTGGTGAACAGAAACTCCTTCAGCTCCATGTTCTGCATGGTGATATCATCGCTGAAGTACACTACCGGCTGGTTGATCAGCCGCAAATCCTCCACGCTGCGGATCTTCAGCCGCTCGATATTGGCGATGGTGGTTGCATACAGGTCGCCAATCTGCATGCCGATCAGGGTGCTGATGGTCTGGTAAACCAGCCGTTTGTCATCGATGGATGGATACCTGCTGCGGACCGACAAACTGGCCTGCCGCCAGAGACCGATACTGTCCAGCATCTCCAGGTTGATATAGCCAGACTTCAAACCGTCGTCAATATCGTGGTTGTTGTAGGCGATCTCATCGGCAAAATTGATAATCTGGGCCTCAATCGAGGGCACCACGCCCGGCATGAAGCCGGACATCTTGTCAACCGGCGCATCGTACGGGCTGGAGTGTTTGATCAGCCCCTCGCGCAGCTCCCAGGTCAGATTGAGGCCATTAAAGCCGGGATAGCGTTCCTCCAGTTCATCCACGATCCTGAAGGACTGCAGGTTATGTTCAAAACCGCCGTAATCACGCATCAGCCGGTCAAGCACATCCTCACCAGTATGACCAAAGGGTGTGTGCCCCAGATCATGGGCCAGCGCCAGCGCCTCGGTCAGTTCCTCGTTCAGATGCAGACGGCGCGCAATCGCCCGCCCGATCTGGGCCACCTCCAGGGAGTGGGTCAACCTGGTGCGATAATAGTCCCCCTCGTGATTCACAAACACCTGGGTCTTGTACTCCAGCCGCCTGAAAGCCGCACTGTGGATGATCCGGTCCCTGTCGCGCTCGAATGCGGGCCGATTGTCCCGCAGCTCCTCCACATGCCTGCGCCCCAGAGACTGCGCGCTTTTGCAGGCGTATCCGGCCAGGTCGCCGCGTTCAGTTGAATCGATCATGATCTGTTACCTCCCCGGATGGTGTGTAACTGCAGGATATGCATGCAAACAAGTCAGGGCATCAACAGGGGCTGGCAACGCCGGCGGCATTCAGAACATAAACCGCCGCATGCTGATGCTCTGCAGTATGCCGACCCCGACCATGGATGTGATCATGGATGTGCCGCCATATGAAAAAAACGGCAAGGGCACCCCTACCACCGGAAACAGGCCGATGACCATGCCGATATTGATGATGGTATGCCAGAACAGCATGGCAGTGACGCCGATGGCCAAAAGCCCCCCGAAACGGTCGTTGCAGCGCCGGGCGATATTCAGTCCCCACAGGGTCAGGAACAGGTACATCAGGATCAGCACCAGACAGCCGATGAAACCCCACTCTTCCGCAAAGACAGAAAAGGCGAAATCGGTGTGCTGTTCGGGCAGAAAACGCAACTGGGACTGGGTGCCGCCGATATAGCCCTTGCCAAAGGCGCCGCCTGAGCCGACAGCGATCTTGCTCTGGATGATATGGTAGCCGCTGCCCAACCTGGCCCGTTCCGGGTTGATGAAGTTGAGAATTCTGTTTTTCTGGTACGGGTGCAGCAGATGGAACCACGCCACCCAGCACATGGGAATGGTTACCAGCACAAAGGTGACTACAGTTGTCCAGCGCAGGCCGACATAGATAATCATGGAAAAGGCGATCAGCATAACCAGCGTGGCGGTTCCCAGGTCGGGCTGCTTCATGATCATTGCGGCAGGCACGGCCAGCATGGCCAGCGGGATCAGCAGATCTTTTACCGTCAACCCACCTACGGAATGGAAGTTATTGAAGAAACGCGCAAAGGTACAGATGATCACGATTTTCATCAACTCGGAAGGCTGGATATTGAAAAAACCGAGATGCAGCCAGCGGGTAGCCCCCATGGAACGCTTGCCCACCAGCAGCACCGCCAGCAGCAGCACCACCAGGGCAATATAGAACCAGTAGGAAAAATCCTCCAGCAGGTGGTAATCCAGACTGCCGATCAGCAATGCGATAAAGATCCCAAAAGACATCCAGTACAGCTGTTTGACATAGTATGGCGAACCAACTACCTTGTATGGAGCAGTAGCGCTGAATATGTTCATAATCCCCAGCAGACAGAGGGTTATGACCAGTCCGGCCAGCACCCAGTCGATGTTTGTAAATACCCGGCGGTCGATCATTGTTCAGTGCCCTCTTTGGCTTCCGGCCGGGGCGCAGTCCCTTCCGGCTGTTCGTCAACCTCGTCTTCCTCAGCTCTGGGGCGGACTGTTGGCTTGGGTTTTTTGGCATCAAAATAGGCTCGCAGAATATTGCCGGCAATCGGCGCTGCCACCGAACCACCACCGCCGCCATGTTCCACCACAACCGCTACGGCGATCTCTGGTTTGTCATAGGGGGCAAAGGCGACGAACAGGGCATGATCCTTGAATTTGTAAGGCAAATTACCCTTCCTGTCGCGCAATTTGACAACCTGGGAGGTGCCGGTCTTTCCGGCTACCTTCACCTCATATAATCTGGCCATGCTGCCGGTACCGCCCGGATCATTCACGCAGGAAAGCATCCCCTGCTTGACAAGCCTGAAATGCTCGGCCGGGATGCCGGTCTCGGCCACCAGTTCCGGCGGATACTCCTTGACCGTCTTGCCATCCGCGTCAACAATGCGCTTGACTACACGCGGCCTGTAGACCTTCCCCTCACTGGCCAGTGTGGCGGTCATGGAGGCCAATTGAATCGGTGTCATCAGCACATACCCCTGACCAATGGAGGCGGTAATGGTATCCCCCTGGAACCAGCGCTTGCCGAAACGTTTCTGTTTCCACTCGGCGCCGGGGATCAAACCGCCTTTCTCATTTTTCAGACCAATTCCCAGCGGTGCCCCCAGCCCCATTTTACGGGCTGTTCCGGCGATCTGTTCCATGCCGATTTTTTCGCCCAGTTGATAATAGTAGACGTCACAGGATTCACGCAGGGATTTTTTCAGGTTGGTCTGGCCGTGGCCGCGCCGGTTCCAGCAGTTGAAACGCGAACTGCCCGATTCATGGTATCCGCGGCAGGTTACGGTTGTGGAGCGGTCTATCACACCAGCCTCCAGACCGGCCAGAGCAGTAACCATCTTGAAGGTTGAACCGGGCGGGTACATGCCGGTCAGGGCCTTGTTTTCCAGGGGACGACGTTTGTCCTCCAGATAGCGTTTCCATTTGTCAGCCGGAATCTTGCCGCTGAACAGGGCCGGATCGTAGACCGGATTACTGACAAAGGCCAGCACATCACCGGTATTGACATCCAGCGCCACAGCAGCGCCGGCCTGGGCGCCAAAGGCCAGTTCGGCCTGTTTCTGCACAGCTGCCTCAATGGTCAGCACCACGCTGTTGCCCGGGGTCGGATAGGTCTCGGAGATCGTACGCAGCACCTGCCCGCGGGCATTGACCTCAAGTTCACGCCCGCCATCGCTGCCGTGCAGTTCCTTCTCCCAGCTCCGTTCAACACCGTTTTTGCCGATATAGTCGCCAGGATAGTAATCCTCAAACCCGCTGCTGTTGAGTTCATCCTCGGAAACCTCACCGATATAACCCAGCAGATGGGCAGCCAGCAGCCCCTGTGCATACTCCCGCACCGGCTTCATCTCCACCTCGACGCCAGGCAGGTACAGCCGGTTTTCCTCGATAATCTCCACCTGATCCCGACTGATACCGGAGGCCAGCACGATCGGATAGTATTTGGCCTTGCCACGGCCCTTATCCCAGCGCTGGGCCATTTCGTCCCGATCCAGCTTCAGCAGCGAGGCCAGCCGGGTGAGCAGGGCCTCCCTGTCCTTGACCTCCTGCGGGATCACCGCCAGGCTGAAAGAAGGACGGTTGCTGACCAGCACCTTGCCGCTGCGGTCCATGATCGCCCCGCGTGATGCCGCCACCGGCAGAAAACGCAGGCGATTATTTTCCGACATGTCACGGTAGTCATCGCCGCTCATGATCTGCAGATGCCACAGCCTTAACAGCAGCAGAAAAAATAGCATCGCCACGGCAAAGGAGAGCAGTAGCACCCTGTTCTTCATCTCCATGATCTCGCGCACAAAACGCTGCTCGATCATGCAGCCTCCGCTTCCTGTTCGAAACCAGGCAGCAAAGTCACCAGCGAAGCGGCAAAGGCATTGGCCAACAGGTGTGGAATCAGCGCACTGCCCATGCTGAAGGCGATGCCGGATGAATTGGTAAACAAGAGCAGCAGCAGGTTAGCGGACATGCAGGCCAGCGTGGCAACGGTAACGGCGAAGACAAACAGACTTGCACTTTCGGCATACAGCCGGTCGGCAACGCATTTGATGGCAATGAAGATGACCAGAAAGGTAAAAACATTCAATCCCAGATAGAGACCGCTGAAGCTGTCCTTGACCAGCCCCAGCACCAACGCGGCCGGAGCACCTTCGCCATATGAACCGCGCAAGGCAACAAAGACCATGATAACCAGCATCAGATCCGGTTTGAACGGTGAGGCCAGAAATACCGGCAAAAACGAGGTTTCTATCACCAGGGCCGCCAATACCACGCCCAGGAACATGAGCTGGTATTTCCTATTCATGGCCGCCCCGCATTATGACCAGCACCTCTTCCAGATGGGCCAGATTGACCCCAGGGCGGATCAGGATGGTCTGAAAAATGCCGTACTCACCCTTTTTCACCATGGTGACCTCGCCGATCGGCAGACCTTTCTTGAATATGCCGCCAATCCCGGAGGCAACAACCACGTCACCAACCTTGACGTCTTCCTCGCGATTTGTGAACTCCAGGCTGCACTGGCCGTCCCCCTTGCCCTTAACCACCCCCCTGGCACGGGAACGCTGGATCGTAGCTGCGACACCACTGGAATGGTCGGTCAAAAGCAGCACACGGGCAGTATCTGATGTAACCTTGATAACCTGTCCAACCAGACCATCACTGGCAACCACAGCCAGACCTTCCCGCAGACCACTGGAACTACCGCGATCGATCACTATCGTACTGAACCAGGAAGCAGTGTCCTCACCGATCACCGAAGCCGTAACCGTAGGCGCCTTGAGTCCCTTTTTCATCTCCAGGAGCCGCATCAGACGGGTATTGGCCTGTATGGCCTCATCCCCCTCCAAAACCCTGCTGTTCAGACCCTTGATCTGTTCCTTCAGCAACTGGTTTTCCCGCCGTACATCCACCAGATTAATGTAATCATCCCAGGCAGAACGCGCCATGGCTGATGTGTGGTGCACCGGTTTCATCACCGGCGCAAAAATGGTCAGAAGACCGCGCTCCACCATATTGGCGCTGCGATTGTCCGGAATGTTAAGCAGATAAAATATCAGCGCTGCCAGCATGCCAAAGGCGATCAGTATCAGCAATATGTGTTTTTTCAAAAAATCCATGGATCAATTCCAGAAATACAGAATAAAGTTCATTAACGGGCGCAGCGTTACACAGTGCATAGTTCGGTTTCCTCAAGCACTCGCTGAAGGTAGTCCCGATAGCTGGAATTAGGCGTATCTGCTATGACCTGCTTCATCTGACTGCTGGTGATGAAACCGCGCCTCAAGGCAATTTCCTCCAGACAGGCGATCTTGAGACCCTGGCGGGACTCGATGGTTTCGATAAAATTACTGGCCTCCAAAAGGCTCTTGTGGGTGCCGGTATCCAGCCAGGCAATCCCGCGCCCAAGCCGCTCCACCATCAATGTTCCGCAGCGCAGATACTCCAGGTTGACATCCGTAATCTCCAGTTCCCCACGCGCTGAGGGATTGATTGATTTTGCAATCTGGACAACCTTATGATCATAAAGGTACAGACCCGGCACGGCATAGTGGGATTTGGGCTGCTGTGGCTTTTCCTCGATTGAGAGCACCCGTCCGTCACAGTCAAACTCAACCACGCCGTAACGCTCCGGATCGTGCACCTGGTAACCGAAGATGCGCGCGCCGCCGGTAAAATCGTTTACGATACGGTCCAGGTTCATCTTGCCGTAAAAGATGTTATCACCCAGAATCAATGCCACAGGCTGGTTATCGATGAACTTCTCACCCACCAGGAAGGCCTGGGCAATGCCCTTGGGTTCCGGTTGTACCGCATAGGAGAGACGAATGCCCCAACGGGAGCCGTCCCCCAGCAGCGACTGGAAGCGTGGCGTATCCTGGGGGGTGGAGATAAGCAGGATATCCCCTATCCCGGCAGCCATCAGCGTGGCCAGCGGATAATAGATCATCGGCTTGTCATAGACTGGCTGAAGCTGTTTACTGGCAACAAGCGTCAGCGGGAAAAGCCGGCTGCCGGCGCCACCCGCCAGAACGATACCTTTTCTGATTTTTGCGGACATGCATGAACCTCGTATCGATTTAATTTAAGTTGCTGACTTTACACACATTAAAGCCAGCTGTCAAACCTGTTCCTGCTTGCCGGTCAGGGCAATCACCGCTGACAGCAGATCGTCGTATACCTCCACCTGCGGGGCCACACACGCCTCTTCCTGACGCCCGTAACCGCTCCTGACCAGGATCTGGCGGCAACCGGCCGCCTTGCCGGCCTCCACATCAACACATTTATCGCCGATCATGACCGACGTTTCCAGGTCGATATCATAACGGCTGGCAGCCTCGAGCAGCATGCCGGGCAACGGTTTTCGGCATTTACAGGGCAGACCGTAGCTGCCGCGTCCAGAGGGATGATGGGGACAGAACAGCCAGGCATCCACATGGGCCTGCTCTACAGACAGCTGCTCCGACATGTGGCGATGCAACAGATGCACATCCTCTTCACCATAATAACCACGTGCTACCCCGGACTGGTTGGTGACAACCACAACCAGGTAACCGGCCTGGTTCAGTCTCCTGATCGCCTCGGGTGCACCCGGGATAAATACCAGTTCCTCGGCGCGATACAGATAGTCCTTTTCCACGTTGATAGTGCCATCCCGATCTAGAAAAACAGCCGCCCTCATCTTTTCCCCTTTGACAAAACCATGTTAATGCACTTATATAATCCACCAAAAAGCGAATGGGAACCGAAACATGATCAAGACCAACAACCTTAAAATTGCCGCGATAACACCGATCATAGCACCGGCAGACCTGCGCCAGGTATTCCCGCTCTCAGACAAGAACCGGGCGTTTGTTCAGCACAGCAGGGAGCAGATCAAGCGCATCCTCAACCGGCAGGACAGACGGCTGATGGTTGTGGTAGGTCCCTGTTCCATCCATGACACGGATGCGGCCATCGATTATGCCAGACGCCTCAAGGCGCTGTCGGCAAAGGTTGAAAACCGGCTTTTGCTTGTGATGCGAGCCTATTTCGAGAAACCGCGAACAACCGTGGGATGGAAAGGGCTGATCAATGACCCGGACATGAATGGCAGCCACCAGATATCCAAAGGTCTGGGCATAGCCCGCGGGCTTTTGAGCCGTATCACCGACCTGGAAGTACCGGTGGCCAACGAGATGCTCGATCCGATCACACCGGAGTATCTGGCCGACATGATCAGTTGGGGGGCCATCGGTGCCCGCACGACCGAATCACAAACCCACCGTGAAATGGCCAGCGGTCTTTCGTTCCCGGTCGGCTTCAAAAATGGCACCGACGGTAACCTGCAGATCGCCATTGACGCAATGAACGCTGCCCGGCACCCCCACAGTTTTCTCGGCATTAATCGCGAGGGGCGTACCTCGATCATCCAGACCACCGGCAATCCGGACGTACATATCGTGCTGCGTGGCGGCTCCCGCAAGCCGAACTACTCCGCCGAAGACATCGCCCACACCGAAGAGAGTCTGACCAGAAACAGCCTTGTACCAACCATCATGGTCGACTGCAGCCATGGCAACTCGAATAAGGACTACAACCGCCAGGCCGCTGTGCTGGAGGATGTGATCAACCAGGTCGTTTGCGGCAACAGCTCCATCTCGGGGGTGATGATTGAAAGCTGCATCCATGCCGGCAACCAGAAGGTGCCGACCGATATCAGCCAGCTCAAGTACGGTGTTTCCATCACCGATGCCTGTATCGACTGGGACACCACCGAGGAAATTCTGCTGGCCGCCCATGACCTTCTGAATCAGGCCGAATAACCATCAGGCCATTTCCCGCATTCATTTTACTTTTAATGAATCCCCGATTTCTGCTAGTATGTCTGCATGCGCATACTGCTCATGTCCGATACCCACGAGAATTTCCCGGCGGCCCTCAGGGCGGTTGATCCCTCCGAACATTTCGACAAATTGATCCACCTGGGCGACGGATGCGACGATGCGGCCGTAGTCCGTGATGTCATGGACATCGACCTGATCCAGGTTGCCGGCAACTGCGACCTCGGCTCACTGGAACCACGCGAAATACTGTGGGAATGTGCCGACAGGAAGATTCTGATCACACACGGAGATCGCTACGGGGTTAAAAAGGGGTTGCGTGCCATTGAGCAACGAGGTCTGCAAGTCGAAGCCGATGCGGTTTTCTTTGGTCACACCCATTTCGCCACCATCGTCACCATGTCAGGGATACTGCTTGTCAACCCGGGCACGATGATCAGCACGAGTCAGCACAAAACCTGCGCCATAGTGGAAATCACCCCGGACGGCATCATCGCATCGTTAAGAGAGATCAATTAAGTACCGCCTGGTCTGGCCGCTAAAGGCCGTTGTTTGCGGGAGGAGTCTGATCAGCCGAATCTGCGCTGTTTTGACGTCGTCTGGCAGGCCAGGTAAACAGAAAGACCAGCGGTCCGGAGAGCACATAGCAAAACAGGATCGCAAAGGTCATGATGACCGGCTCGGCCCAGATGGCGATCAGCAGCACAAGTGCCAGCATCAGGAAACCGAAAGGCTGGCGTCTGATCAAGGCTGGATCCTTGAATGAGTAGTATTTAACATTTGAGACCATCAGGAAGGCCAGCAGATATGTCATCACGATAACACCCAGTCGCACATGGGGGTTGGGTCTGCCAAACTGCTGGGCAAAAAGCACTGTTGCGGCAAGCATGCAGCCTCCAGCCGGTATGGGCAGGCCGACAAAGCGTTTACTCTCGACCACATTGACCTGAACATTGAACCTTGCCAGCCTTAGCGCACCACAGGTTGCAAACAATGCTGCGGCCAGCCAGCCAACCCGTCCGTATGGCTTCAAAGCCCATGAGTAGACCATCAGGGCTGGTGTTACACCGAATGCAATTGCATCGGCAAGCGAATCGTACTCTACCCCGAATTTTGTGCTGGTGCTGGTCATACGGGCGATCTTGCCGTCCAGACCATCGCAGATCGCGGAAATAAAAATCCAGACTGCAGCGGTGGAGTATTTGCCGTCCAGGGTTGAAACCAGGCTGTAAAAACCGGCAAACAGACTGGCTGATGTCACCAGATTGGGAAGCAGATATATGCCGCGTCTGGCATTGTCTGCGGTCAGAACGCGATTCTTTTGCACGTTGGAGTCCATATAGGCCTTTCCCTGTTCAGGCTATTCTGCCCAGAACGGTCTCTCCTGCCACGGTTCTGTCCCCGATCTTTACCAGCGGTTGCACGTCTGTGGGCAGATAAACGTCCAGCCTTGAGCCGAAACAGATCATGCCGTACCGTTCACCACGCCGCATGTGATCCCCCAACTTCACGTTGGACACGATTCGACGTGCGATCAGACCGGCAATCTGCACAAAGGCAATCCTGACACCACACTCAGCATCCAGCAGGATGCAACTGCGCTCATTCTCACAGGAAGCACGTCCATCACGCACATCAAAAAAACGTCCCTGGTCATAGGCAATCCCGGTCACCCGTCCGCTCAACGGGGTGCGATTGACGTGCACATCGAATACGGACATGAAGATGCTGATCTTCAGCGCGGCTGACCCCAGCGGCGATGTGGGTACGCACTCGGACACCACAACCTTGCCGTCAGCCGGAGAAAGCACAGCGCGCACATCTTCCGGGGCAACCCGTTCCGGATCACGAAAAAAAAAGGTAATGAATAGGGAAAGGGACAGGGTAAATGCAACCATCAGCCAAAGGACGGTACTACAGAACTGCCAGGCAGAAATAGCCAGGAGCAACGTCAAACCGGTTGATAATGCGATGAAGGGAAACCCTTCTCTTGCAATCGGGGTGGTGCTGTTCATTATACCTGCCTGAATGCGCCAACCCCCCATTCCCGACAGGAAATGAGGGGTCGGATAACGCAATTGGATTATTTTCTAGTTTTTAGACTTGTCCACGGCCTTGTTCTTGGCGATCCAGGGCATCATGGCACGCAGTCTGGCACCGACCTCTTCGATCTGATGGGCCTGACCACGGCGACGCAGGGCTTTGAACCTGGGGGCATTAACCTTGTTCTCCGACATCCATTCACGGCAGAACTCGCCGGTCTGGATCTCGTCCAGGATCTTCTTCATCTCCTGCTTGGTCTCCGCGGTAATCACACGTGGACCGCGGGTCAGGTCGCCGTATTCGGCGGTATTGGAAACGGAATAGCGCATATCGGCGATACCACCGGCATAGATCAGATCCACGATCAGCTTGGTTTCATGCAGACATTCGAAATAGGCCATCTCCGGTGCATACCCGGCCTCAACCAGCGTCTCAAAACCAGCCTGGATCAGAGCGGAAATGCCGCCACAGAGTACAGCCTGCTCACCGAACAGGTCGGTCTCGGTCTCCTCACGGAAGGATGTCTCGATAATACCCGAACGGCCACCGCCGATGGCCGAGGCGTAAGCCAGGGCGATTTCCTTGGTCTTTTTGGAAGGATCCTGGTGGATAGCCACCAGACAAGGCACGCCGCCCCCCTTGGTGAATTCGTAGCGCACCATGTGGCCCGGCCCCTTGGGAGCCACCATGAAGACATTGATATCCTCGCGCGGCACAATCTGATCAAAATGGATGTTGAAACCATGGCCAAAGGCCAGGAAGGCACCCTTTTTCAGGTAAGGAGCAATTTCTTCACGGTATACGTCACCCTGAACCTCGTCTGGCATCAGGATCATGATGATATCGGCCGCCTTGGCGGCCTCAGCCACGGTCACGACCTTGAGACCGGCATCCTTGGCCTTCTTGACAGACTTGGAATCCTTCTTCAGACCAACAACCACATCCATGCCGGCATCATTCAGGTTAAGGGCATGGGCATGGCCCTGGGAGCCATAGCCGATGATGGCCACCTTTTTCTTTTTCAGTACCGCCAGATTACAGTCCTTATCGTAATAGACTTTCATGCTGTCACTTCCTCCGTGAAAAATAACCGGAAAACCGGTTTAACTTATTGATAAACGCGGTCGAAAATACTACATCAACCACCATGTGTCAATTGAAATGCAAACCTGAAATGCGACGAAAAGGCCATGGAAAGCCATTTGGCGGGTATCCGGCTGATGCGAAGAAGCTGATTGTGCAGACAAATACCTGATGCAGAACGGTCAGACCAGCTTGATAACAGCAAGAGACACATCATCCGAGAAGGCCCTGGCGCCTGTAAACATTCCAACCTGCAGCAGCAGGGCAGCCACCAGCCCCTCCGCTGAGGCGTTATGGCAAGTCCTCATGGTTTCAATGATCCGTTCCGTACCAAAGAACTCTCCGGCTGGATTCTCCGCCTCGGCAATACCGTCGGTATGCAGCAGTAGCAGATCACCGGCAAAAAGCTGCAGTTGACGTTCCTCAAAGGCAACCTGCTGTTGCACCCCCAGCAGCATCCCCTCGGCATCCAGTTCCTCAAACACCCCACCCTGACAGCGATACAATAGTGGCCTGACATGCCCTGCATTGGCATATGTCAACACACGCGATGTCACATCCAGTCGCAGGTAGAACATGCTGATCTGCAATTCAGCCCGACAGAGATCGTCGTAAAGGACGTCATTTGCATCTGCAAGCAGCCGGGCCGGCGTACTGGCAGCACCAACCCGGGCCTGCAGTACACTCCTGGCCTCTGCCATCAACAGCGCCGAGCCGACACTGTGACCAGCCACGTCGGCGATAATCACATCAATCGTATTCCCATCCAGAGGGAAGAAATCATAATAGTCCCCACCCACACTGGCGGCCGGCACGCAACGGCAAGCGACCTCAATACCGGGCATAACAGGAGGCAGCGCCGGCAGCAGCGACTGCTGGATCTCCCGGGCGATCTCCAGTTCACGCATGATACGCATGTTGTCCAGCAGCACCTGCTGGGCCCGTTTGCGCTCTGCAATGTCACGCATGATGGCCTGCAGATACAGGTCACCATGCACTTCCAGTCGATTAAGGCTGATTTCCACATCAATGCCATTACCATTGCTGTGCTGCCCCTGCCATTCGAAGGACTGGGCCGCTCCGGACAAAGCCAGGCGCATGCGCTCGCCCAGCACCACTTCGGAAGGCTGTCCATCCGACTGCAGCGCCGGGGAAAAATCCAGCAGGGAGCGGCCCAGGATCATTGCTTCATCCTGTCCAAACAGTTCGGCCGTCTTCAGATTGCAGGATTCAATGCTGCCATCCACCATCACAATGATGGCATCATTGGCCGTTTTGAACAGCGTCCTGAAACGCGCCTCGCTGTCGCGCAATTCGGACGTGCGCTTGATGACAATATCCTCCAGGTGTTCCTGATAGGCCCTGTTTTCACTAATCAGCCTAGCCCTTTCCATCACCCGCCGGACGGCAATATCAAGGCACTCCAGTGCCTCTACCGGCTTGGTGACATAATCCCAGGCACCGAGGCGGATGGCGTCGATGGCACTCTGCACATTACCGGTACCGGAAACCACAATGATCGGCGTATCCGGTCTCCGTTCCTTGAGCTGCGCGATCAGACCCAGCCCATCCATGACCGGCATCTGCAGATCGGTAAAGACCAGGTCAGGAGCCTCCTTCAAAAAGGTATCCAGACCTTCCTGTCCGTTGGCAGCCTCAACCACTTCGAAGTCGAAAGACTCCAGCATGGCCCGCATCACCTTGCGGACAAGCTCCTCGTCATCCACCAGCAGTATCCTGTGTGTTTCCGCCATATCGGCAATCCTCTGCCCTGCTTCGCCCTCAGAGCGCTCCCAGCACCTTGAGCAGGTGCGGCACCATCTGTTTCTTACGTGACATGACCCCCTTCAGCTCGTACAGTTGCGGCTCAAGCTGGGGATAGCCCATCACATAGGCCAGCTCATTTTTGCCATCAACCAGAAACAGCGTGGTTTCACTATAGATATCCGTAACCATCAACCCGGCGATATCCAGCCGGTCTTCCTGCCTGATCCGGACCAGCAGTTGACGGAGCTCATCCTTCAGCTCATGAAATTCGTCGAAGCCGACCACCTCCACCTGCCCCACCCCAAGCAGATCATCTCCGGCCTTAAAGTGCTTGAAGTCTGAACGCAGAGCCTTTTCCAGACTGCCGTGTGCGGCAAAACCGCTGCAGGCGGAGAAAATCTCCTTGCCGAAGTCGGTGTGATCAAGCCCGCAGCACTGTTCCAGCCATGTCACCATGGCCCGGTCACGCGCAGTTGTAGTCGGCGATTTAAGAAGCACCGTGTCCGAGAGGATACCAGCCAGCATCAGGGCTGCGATATTGCTGTCCGGTTCCAGCCCCTGCTCCCGGTACATGCCGGCCACCACCGTACAGGTACTGCCGACCGGCGCCACCACGAAGGAGATCGGATGGTTGGTATGGGTATTACCCAGCTTGTGATGGTCGATGATTTCCACGATCTCTACCGCCTCGGCGCCGGTAACCGCCTGACCCAACTCATTGTGGTCCACAAGTATCAGGCCATAGGGGATCGGCGCCAGCAGGGACGATTTTGTGGCCACACCGGCCAGTGTGCCGTCCGCTTCAACCGCGATCACCGCCGGCGCTCCGGAATGCAGCAATTTCAGCCGCAGGTTTTCCAGCGGTTCCCCAACCCCCACCTTTTCAAACTGCGGCTCTACAAAACCGGACAGCGATATGGACAGC
>DAONZY010000043.1:0-23164 GCA_035407085.1 Deltaproteobacteria bacterium
GTTTTTGTTGGCGCGCTCGGAGCGATTCGAACGCCCGACCTACGGATTCGTAGTCCGTTGCTCTATCCAGCTGAGCTACGAGCGCATTAATGGTGCCCAGGGACGGAATCGAACCGCCGACACGAGGATTTTCAATCCTCTGCTCTACCGACTGAGCTACCTGGGCAAAAGGATTTTTCTTATACCCCGTTGTTGGCGGTTTTGTCAACAGATAAAATCAAGTCAGCGCATAAAAGCGCCAGATTCTGTTCGGTCGGTTATATGTGCTCACCCTTTTGGCCTCAATTTCAGCGGTATATAGTTGCAGTATGGCTCTTCTGCCATGTAGTCGCCATTGATTGCTTCTGCCCTGGCGCGGCAGCCGCCGCATACGCTGAGGTATTCGCAGACACCGCATTTGCCGGTGTAGGTAGAGAAATCTCGCAATTCACGGAACAGTGGAGCGTTGTCCCAGATCTCGCGGAAAGGGGTTTCCTTGATGTTGCCTGCAGAACGACTGAAGTATGAACAGGGCTTGACATTGCCGCTGCTGTCAATCAGGCAGATACTCTGGGCGGCGATGCAACCTTTGCCGGAACCGGTGGCAAAGGAGAGCGAGCGTTGCCGGAAGTCGATCCCCTCGGCTTTGGATTTCTGGCGGACAATGCGGTAGTAATGGGGCGCGCAGGTCGGTCGCATGAGCATGTCATCGGTCTGTTTTTCCTGCTGATAGTGCCAGTCGAGGATCGCTTCATACTCATCTGGCGGGATCAGTTCTTCCAGTATGTCGGCGGCCCGGCCGGTAGGCACGATCATGAACATGTACCAGGCCGTGGCGCCCAGTTGTCTGGCGAGTCTGAACGTGGCAGCGATATCGTGCTGGTTGCGCCTGGTGAAGGAGGAATTGATCAGGAAGCTGATGTTGTTGCGGCGCAAGGTTTGTGCTGCGGCAACGATACTGTCGAAGGCGCCCGGTGACTGGCGGAAATCGTCATGTGATGCGGCAGTGCTGCCATCAAGCGACAGTGAAACCATCCGGATACCGGTTCTTTTCATATCCAGGCAGGCCTGGTCACTTACCAGCAGGCCGTTTGTTGCAAGGCACATGCGCAGTCCCAGGGATGTGCCGTATTCGGCCAAATCGAAGATGTCCCTGCGCAGCAGCGGTTCACCGCCCGACAGCACCACGACCGGGCTGCAAAACTCCGAGATTGCGGATAGCAGTTGTTTGCCGGCGTCGGTATCAAGCTCTTCCGCAGCCGGAGCTTCGGTTGATGCGCAGCGACAGTGGATACAATTCAGGTTGCACCTGCGGGTTGTCTCCCAGGCGATCCATTTGGGGATAAATGCGGTTGACATGTTTTTCCTTGTCCCGGCCAGTCGGGCGTAATGGTTTGAATCCTACTTGAAAGCTTATGCTTGCTCAAGAATATTCGCGTTAATCCCTGTTTGACAATGTGCTGATTGGCCACAAGCATAAAACTTGAAAGAGCGGTTTAATTCTGTTATAGATTTGAAGCTGATTTTCTTAGTGTTTATTCAGTCAGACTATCCGACTCGGGATCAAGGAGCATGGCATGACCAACTCGAACATGGTTATGTATGAAGAGGAATTTCAGGAGCTGAACAGGGTTATTGAGCGCCTGCTGAGGGAAGCCAATGCCAAGGTGATCTTTCTGGTCGACAAGAATGGCCAGCTTATTTCTGGCGTGGGTGAAACCGACCGCTTTGATACCACTTCACTGGCCTCGCTCACGGCCGGCAATATTGCCGCTACCGGCGGGCTTGCCAAGCTGATCGGTGAAAAGGAATTTTCGATCCTCTTTCATGAGGGCGAGAAGGACAATCTGCACATTTCGATTGTTGGTGGCCGGGTCATTCTGGTGGTGCTGTTTGATAACCGTTCATCCTTGGGGCTTGTCAGGCTGAGGGTCAAAAAGTCATCCGAAGAACTGTCCACGATCTTTGAACGTCTGGTCAAAAAATCGGATGACAAGGAAAAGAAAGGGGGCGGTGAATTCCCCTTTGCAGAAATCACGGACGACGATATTGACAATCTCTTCAGCTGACGGCTATGGAGTAATCCCCAATGTCTTTCATAAACTATGCTTCGCGTGAGATAAACTGCAAGATTGTCTATTACGGCCCTGGGTTGTGCGGCAAGACAACCAATCTGCAGTTCGTTTACCAGAAGACCGCCCCCGAAGCCAAGGGCAAGATGATCAGTCTGGCAACGGAAACAGAACGTACACTGTTCTTCGATTTCTTGCCGCTTGCACTGGGAGAGATACATGGCTTCCGGACACGCTTTCATCTTTACACGGTTCCAGGCCAGGTGTTTTATGATGCCTCCCGCAAGCTGATCCTCAAGGGCGTCGACGGCGTGGTGTTTGTTGCCGATTCCCAGGAGGAACGTGCCGATGCCAACATCGAATCGCTGGACAACCTGCGGTTCAACCTGATTGAGCAGGGGTATGACCTGGACAAACTGCCCTATGTGGTCCAGTACAATAAGCGCGATCTGCCCAATGTGATCAGTATTGAAGAGCTGCGTCGAGACCTGAATCCAACCAATGTCCCGGACTTTGAGGCCTGCGCCACCACTGGTGAAGGTGTTTTCGAAACACTTAAGGCGGTTGCCAAGCTGATTCTGATGGATCTCAAGAAGAGCAGATAAGCCTGGTCAAAAATCAATGGTAGCAAATTGTCAGGCCCGACGGCATAAACCGGCGGGCCTTTGCATTCAATAAGTCCGCGTGAATTGTGCTTGTTACTCAAGCGCAGGCATGGCCTTTTCCATCCTCACCATGCACGCAATTCCCTGTCTCCGGTTTCCAGCCCCGGCACTTCATTTGGACTTGATTTTTGCCGGATGGCGTGATAAAAACACCATTCCTGTCAGCGTTTCACACCTGTACGGAGAGATGGCCGAGTAGGTCGAAGGCGCTCGCCTGCTAAGCGAGTATACTGGGAAACCGGTATCGAGGGTTCGAATCCCTCTCTCTCCGCCACTTTTTATCCATCCATTTAATTCAGTAAATCAGCCCTATTAATCTCAGGAACAACAACATCCGCTGCCGGCCTTTTTCAGCTTCCGCTCGATTAGCCATTCGTTGATCATTCCTGATGCGCAACCGACACCTGCATCCACATTTATGGCGCTGACAGGGCAATTTCTGGCACAGGCGCCGCATTCCATGCATGCCTCAAAGTCAGCGAAATGCGCTTTGTGTTCCTGTATTGCAAACACCTGATGGGGGCAGACTTCAGTACATCTGCCGCAGCCGATGCAGGCATCATGTTCCAGTTTGAGTGTGGCTACATGCTCAAGATATCTCAGGCCCTTCATGCGCGCAGTTCCCCCGGATTGTCGGCTAACAGATCAAGCCGGTAATCAACAGAACAATACCGATAGTTGCGGCTGCCCCCATCAGGGGAATCGCCAGCCGCATCTCCTTTTTGACGCCGGAACGTGATGTGTAGACGGTGCAGCCGGTAAAGTTCAGTGCGTGGTAGGCGCTTATGGCAGGCAAGGCAATAAATATGGCCAACCATGCGCTTGGTATTAAGTTGCTGTTTTCTGCCAGCAGATAAAAGCAGCAGATCCAGATTAAGCCTGTCAGCGCGCCTTTGAAGGCGAAACTGCGTCCTGGTATCCATGGCAGTAGCAAGGGGACTATGGCCAGTCCGCTGAGTGCAGCTCCAAGGTAGGCGGTCAACAGAACCGTCCCGGTCTTCGCCCCTTCTGCTAACAGTCCGGCCAGGAAGAGTGCCCCGCCGCAAAGCGTGATCTTCTTCAGGTTGCTGGATAATTCTATCGGTATCAACACCACACGCTCATAGGTGTTAAAGGTGAGTTGTCGCATGGCGGTGGTCGTATTCATACCATTTTCCAGGTATTCCGGCAGGTCATTGACCCTGATGGTGGCATATCGGATGGTGAAGCCGGTCTTCTTTGCCACCTCATGTGCCGCGATTCCAGGAGCGCCCAGTATAGGCAGAATCAGTTGCCGGTGGGTGACAGCGTTGTGCAGACCAGCCATGTTTATGCGGCTGACCAGTTCGTCTGTCCCGAATGTGCCTTTGCCTGCGGCGCACCAGACGTTGACGCCGTTTGTCTCCAACACCAGCAACCAAACATTTCTACCAGCCAGGCTGTTCCGTACCAGGTCGTAGCTCATCTTGTAGTTGGCGGTGACAACTACCGCAGCATCCGCATCCGGCGTCCCGATTGCGTACAGTCCGGGCGGAACAATATAGCCCATCCTTCCAATTCCCCAGCGCACCTTGCAGGCACCAAGATGGTCGGTCCATGTCAGGGCTGTGGAGTTTTGCGCTATTGGGCCTGTTGCAGTCTCCAACCACCCCGTGAAACCGGGCACATTTTCGTTGATTAAACCGCCGTTCAGGACGGTGGCTGGCCCGCAGCAGGGCGGTTTGTCCTGGTTGGCGTTGTTGTTGCTGTTGCCGGAGCAACAGTCGGCGCTGGGCCGGAGGGTGTCAGGCTTGACTGTGCAGCAGTTTGTTTTATATCTGGTTTTACCGCTGCTAGTGCAGGTGGATATATTTCGAAATGTCAGACGCATCTGGTCATGTCCATTGGTTGCTATTGCTTTTCTGTCCCGTAGCCGTCATTGATCCATTGTCTTATGCCTCTTTGTAGATTGTAGACCCTTGAGTATCCATATTGGCTGTGCAGTGCGTAGGCCAGTTTGCTGGTGCGATTGCCTGTTCTGCAGATCAGTACGACAGGCTTGTCTTTTGGGATTTCTTTGGTGAAACGCTCGAAAAACCCCGGCATCAGGTTTCCGTTGGCATCCTGGTACGTCATTAGCCTTGCACCCGGAATCACACCGGTCTGTTTCCATTCCTCCGGCCTGCGGATATCATAAACCTGTACCCCGTTTTTCATCAATTGGGTTAACTGTTTGTTGCTGATATTTGTATACCTTTCAGCATGGGCATGATTGCTGTAAAGCAGAAGGCTACACAGTGAAATGATTGTGATTTTAAAGATATTGATCATGTTGGAATCCTATTTACGGAGCAGTCACGTATGCAATGGCGTCTTTGACAGCCTGGATGGTTATCTGTCCGCCGCCGACCAGGTTTTTCTGTTTTTTGTTTTTCTCGTTTACCACGACAATTGAGGGAGTGGCATTGACGTCATAGCCCCGGTAGACGGTCATGTTGTGCTGCATGCCGTATAGCAGATCGGCATTGTCCAATTGCCTGAGCTTTACGCCCAGAGGAGTTATGGCAGCCTGTACCTGCGCGTCGGTCGGTTTTTTGGTCTGTTTAGCAACCTTGGCTAGTGCTGCCCTCAGTTTCGGGTACTTGGCTTTTTCAAACATCAGGAACTGCAGGTTGTACGGTGTGTAATTGTTGCTTTCGCGGTGGATCGGAAAATCTATAAAACCAACTTTAACCTTTTTGTTTATGGAGTTGTAAATTTCCTCAATCCTGGGCTCCAGGGCCTTGCAGGCCGGGCAGAACCAGTCGCTGACAAAGTAGACTACTGTGCTGCTTTTCTTTTTGCCCAGATACAGATCCGGCGAGGCATCAGCCTGCCGGGCGACACCGGCGATAGAGGTGGTAACACCAATTAACATGGCTACAAGCATCAAGATAAGGCGTTTCAGTTTCAACTTCATGTTTCCACTCCTTAAGGTTTCATATGATAGTATGGCGCAGCCGCAGTACACGGCGGCGGCGATTGACAGGCAGATCGGACACCAAGTGCCGATTTCGAATTTTTGCAGCCAGATAAAATGCAGTTCCGCGCCTGCTGAGGCGAACATCATCAGCAACAGAGCAAGGTGAATCTGGTAGTAACGTTTTCTGAAACACAGCATCAGCAGAGCCGCAGTAAAGAATAAAATACCGAACAGGCTGAAGTCAAAACCAAATATTGAGTAGACTGCTGCGTCGCTGCATGCCTCGGTGCAGGTTTCGAGCATGTACATGACTGACAGCACCAGCCCGGTCAGCATTGAAATAGCCAGCAGTGCTGTCGAAAACCGGTTGGAGTGGCAATGATGCTGTTTGAAGATGAAGTCGCACATTTTTCAGCCCCCGGTGAATATATCCAGCCCGCCCAGCCCCTGCCATGCAAGCCAGGTGCCTGTAACAGCGATGACGCCTCCGCTGATGCGCTTGGTCCAGAGGGAAAAGTTGACTACCCCCCTGGCTTTGACAAAACCTTCCACAAAACCGGTAAAGGTGCCGGCGAACAGCATCAGCAGGCAATGGCCCACGGCATAGCAAAACAGCAGTGAGATGCCGTAAACTACCTGCCCCTTGCTGGCGACCACGGTTAGCAAAACTACCAGCACCGGGGTGGCGCATGGTGAGGAGACCACTCCGAAGAAAAGTCCCAGCAGAAATGCTCCAAACAGTCCACCGCGTTCAGGACGGTAAGCCCCCAATCCGCAAACGTTACCGCCGATTTCATACAGCCCCATCATCTGGCCGCCCATGACCAGTGAGATCAATCCGGCAATAATGTACCAGTAGCCTCCCATGGTGCCGAACATGGTACCCAGCAAACCCGCTGCCGCACCGAAGGCAGTGAATGTGATCGAAAGGCCGGTGATGAAGACCAGCGAGTAAAGGAAGGCTCTTCTGCGATCTCCATCGCTGTCGCCGCCTACAAAACCGACCACCAGCGGAATGGTAGCCAGCACGCAGGGGGAGGCCGAAGAAATGACCCCGGCCAAAAACACGGCGCCAAAGGCCAATAGCGGATATAACGTAATGACCTGCTCGATATTTTCCAGAAAGGTCATTGCATGCCTGCTGACTTGAGTTCTTTCACCAAAGCGGCCTTGTCCATAAAGCCCATGTGGCGTTTGACCTCCCTGCCATTGGCGTCAAAGAACAGCTGGGTCGGGATCATCTGTATGCGGTATTTGTGCGCAAACGAACCATCCTTCCAGACATCCACAAAGACCACATTGGCCTTGCCTTTTAGTTCGCGGCTCAACTCCTCCAGGATCGGCGCCATCCTCTTGCAGGGGATGCAGCTACGGGCGCCGAAGTCCACCACACTGGGCCGACCTGATGCAATGGCCTTTTTGATGACAGCTTCATTGGAAGGGGGCAGCTCTGCGGCTGCCACACTCTGATATCCCATGCACGAAAGTGTCAGCAAAACAGCAATCAGCATAGTTCTCATAACAATCCCTTGATTTCCGATACCGGCATGATCTTGCCGGAAAAAGCTACCTTGCCGTCGATCACTAGCGCCGGGGTGCTCATCACGCCGTATTTCATGATCGAAGGTATGTCCTCCACCTTGACGATCTCGGCTTCAATCCCTTTTTCTTTTACAGCGGTTTGAACCGCTTCGTACAGCATCTTGCATTTTGTACAACCCGTTCCCAAAATTTCGATTTTCATGTGTAAGATCTCCTATCAGTGATGATGCCCGCAGCAGCTTTCCGGGCGTTCGGTGTGCTGCAGTTCTTTGATCAGTGGACCACCATTACAGCTGGAGCAGTCCAACTGGATGGTGGTGTGGGTGATGTGGAAGCTGTGCAGCAGTTCATGCTCAATCTGTTTCAGCAGTTCGCTGCGCAGGCCATCATATTCCGGTTGTAATTCAACGTGGGCTGACAGGACGGTGATATGGGAACAGACCGACCATACGTTGATATGATGCACATCTGCCACCCCTTCTACAGTTTTGATCAGGTCAGCCACACGATCAACAGAAAGCCCGTGCGGTACCCCTTCCATCAGGATGTGTACCGCATCCCGCAATACCCGCCCGGCGCCAACCAGGATCAGCAGGCCGATAACAATCGAGATAATCGGGTCGGCCAACAGCCATCCGGTGTAGTACATCAGGACGGCGCCCGCAATCACCCCCACCGAGGCTGCCGCATCCCCCAGCACATGTAGGAAGGCGCTGCGCACATTCAGGTCGTCATGGGCATGGCCATGCAGACCTTTGGCTGCCAGCAGATTGGCGATCAATCCTACTACCGCAATGACCAGCATCGGTATGGTTCTGACCTCCTCCGGTGCGATTAATCGTTTGGTGCCTTCATAAAGAATGCCGATGGCCATCATGAAGATCGTCAGGCCGTTGATCAGCGAAGCCAGTACCTCGGCCCTGTGCCATCCAAATGAGTGTTGCAGGTTGGGTGGCTGGGCTGCCAGGCGGATGGCCAGCAGGGACAGCACCAGTGCAAACAGGTCCAGAAAGACATGCCCGGCGTCGGAAAGCAGGGCCAGTGAGTTGGACCAGATCCCGCCCGCCACCTCGGCCACCAGGGTGGTAGCCGTCAGGACGATGGCGATCTTGAGTTTGCTTGATATGCCTTTGTCCAGTGGTGAGTTCATTGTGTTTTCCGGACTAACCGACAAGTAATTTGGTGGTGCGAGATCAGCATTTGGAGATTCTTATGGAATATCGCCCCGTTGTCAAGCAAACAAGGCTCCGTAAAGCATGCCGCTGATGGTTGCCATGACAATGATCAGGGAAACAAAGACCACGGTTTTCTTTGGCCCCAGCACGGTGTTGATCACCAGCATGTTGGGCAGACTCAGCGCCGGGCCGGCCAGGAGCAGTGCCAGAGCCGGACCTTTGCCCATGCCGTTGCCGATCAGCCCCTGCAGTATGGGCACCTCGGTCAGCGTGGCGAAGTACATGAACGCCCCGGCAAAGGAGGCGAAGAAGTTTGATGCAAGGGAATTACCGCCGACGGCGCTGGAGATCCATTCCGACGGGATCAGTCCTTCATAACCGACACGCCCCAGCAGAGCGCCAGCGATCAGCACACCGAACAGAAGCAGCGGCAGGATCTGCTTGGCAAAACCCCATGACGAGTAGAACCACTCCCCGGCTTCACCACGATCCGTGCTGGTGAAGGCCGATAATCCGATGATCCCGGCGGTGAAGGCGATTAGCGGTTGTTCGGGAAAAAACAGGGAGAACAGTACCACTGGAATAGCGCTCAACAACACTTTCCAGGATTTGATTTCGAACCATAAGACAAGCATTATGCCCAGGGCAACTGCAAAACCGGATGCCAGCAGCCACTTGTATGTGTAGATTGCTACCCACAAACCGTCCTGTTGATCCGATTTTGCCCAGTTGGCAAAGACCAGAATGCCGATCATGGAGGCAAAAAAGAGCGCGTTCTGCCAGAGCGGACGTTTGACATCCTCATCCGGCAACAGCATCTGGGCGGCGGCCTTTTCCTCTTCTTCCTTGCGAAAAATCAGATGCATTGAAATACCGACGACTATGCTGAACAGTATTGCTCCGACCGCCCGAGCTACGCCGAGTTCCATCCCCAACACCCGGGAGGTCATGACAATGGCCAGCACATTGATTGCTGGTCCGGAGTAGAGAAAGGCGCAAGCCGGCCCAAGGCCGGCCCCCATGCGATAGATGCCCGCGAACAGCGGCAGCACGGTGCAGGAACAGACAGCCAGAATGGTGCCGGAAACCGACGCCACGCCATAGGCCATGCCTTTGCCTGCTTTGGGTCCCAGGTATTTCATGACCGATGCCTGGCTGACAAAAACGCCGATGGCGCCGGCAATGAAAAAGGCCGGTATCAGGCAGAGCAGCACATGTTCCTGGGCATACCATTTGACCAGATGAAAGGCCTCCAGAATGGCGTTGTCAAAGCGTGCTGTGCCGACAGGAAGATAATAGCAACCGAGGAATATGGCGACAATCAGCGCTAGTGTTTTCCACTCATCTTTCCAGTTCATAATTGCTCCATAAGTACAATCGTGATGCGGCTTGGTATCTGTTTCCGCAATCAGAAGTCGTTGACGATTGAACAACAGAGCCGGTCGGTCAGGTCGTCGGATGGTGTGCTGTTACCCTTTTCCAGCCCCATTTTTGTCAGATAATAGGCTTGTGGCTTGAGACCGATGTTTTCGATGATCTTCTGTGCGCAGCCAACTTCACAGCCGTCGATGGTGATAACCTGTTCGGCGGCTTTGGCGGCATCAATAAAAGGCTTGATACCCGCGCCGATACCTGCCAGGCAGCTTGATTTCGGGGTGGCAAAGCCGTCCTTTCTCAGTTTGCGACTGACGTGGTCGGCGATACCGCCCACATCGGCGCAGCCGGAACAGGCATAAACAATCTTGCTGGTTGAATTTTGACAACTGCAGGTTGGACATTCCATGGGTGTTCGCTCCTTTTATGTGTGTTGGTGATCAAGTGAAATACTTACTTCTGAACCAGAAAGCTACATTGACCAGTCCGATCATCACGGGCACCTCAACCAGCGGTCCTATCACAGCAGCAAATGCCGCCCCGGAGTTGATTCCAAAGACCGCTACGGCCACGGCGATGGCCAGCTCGAAGTTGTTACTGGCGGCTGTGAAGGCCAGGGTGGTGGTTTTGCTGTAGTCTGCCCCCAGGCGTTTACCCATCCAGAAGGATACCAGAAACATGGCAACGAAATAGATCAGCATCGGGATGGCGATGCGCACCACATCCAGCGGCAGTTGCACGATAAGCTGACCCTTGAGGCTGAACATGACCACAATGGTGAATAGCAGGGCGATCAGTGTCAGCGGGCTGATCCTGGGGACAACCTCCTGTTGATAACGCTCAGTTCCCATTATTTTAACCCCGATCAGTCTGGTCAGGGCGCCGGCGATGCATGGTATGCCCAGGTAGATAAAGACGCTTTCGGAGATTTGACCGATGCTGACGTTGACCACGCTGCCGGAAAGCCCGATCAACGGCGGCAGGACGGTGATAAAGAACCATGCATAGACGCTGTAGAAAAGTACCTGAAAGATGCTGTTGAAGGCCACCAGGCCGGCGGCATATTCGGTATTGCCCTTGGCCAGTTCGTTCCAGACTATGACCATGGCGATGCAGCGCGCCAGGCCGATCATGATCAGGCCGACCATGTAGTCCGGTTTGTCCGGCAGTAAAACCACGGCAAGTATGAACATCAGTAGCGGGCCGATCAGCCAGTTCTGCAGAAATGATATTCCCAGGATCTTTTTGTTTTGAAAGATTTCCGGCATATCCTCATACTTTACCTTGGCAAAGGGGGGATACATCATCACGATCAGGCCGATGGCGATAGGGATATTGGTGGTGCCAACCTGAAAGGAGTTGATGACACTTTCGGTGCCGGGTATGAAATAACCAAGAGCTACTCCCAGCGCCATGGCGGCGAATATCCACATGGTCAGCCAGCGGTCGAGAAAGGGAAGCTTTTTGACGATATGTTCACTCATGTTCTTTTCCCATCAGGTAGGCGGTCAATTTCTGTCTGATCTCGTCCCGCACCCGCCTGTATTCCGGCAGCACCGCTTCTTCGCTGCCCGTAAGACGGGAAGGGTCGTCAAAGCCCAGGTGAGAGCGTTTTACACCGCCGAAGAAGAGCGGGCATTTTTCATTGGCATCTCCGCAGAGGGTGATGACATGGTCAAAATGTTCGCCAGAAAACTGATCCATGGTTTTGGATTGACGACTGGAAATATCGATGCCGATCTCGGTCATGACACGGATGGCCAATGGGTTTACCCTTGTGGCCTCGGTGCCGGCGGAAAAGGCCTGGAACCGGTCGCCCAGATGGTGGTTGACGATCCCTTCGGCCATCTGTGAGCGGCAGGAGTTGTGGGTGCAGAGGAGGAGGACTTTTTTCATTGTATGTTCTCACCATATCCGCTTATACGGATAAATAGTTATTTGGGGGCCGAGTTGCATCCTTTGCTGCAAACAAACTGCCTAAGCCTTTCCAGATCGCTGTTGACAACCCCATTGTTGCTCATGAAGTGATGCAGCACCGGCAGCAGCGTCTGCTGCAGAGGAGGCAGTTGGGACGGGATGGAATAGTGCACCCATACCCCCATTTTTCTATCTGTGATCCAGCCGCAGTTTTTCAGGTTTGAAAGGTGGCGTGAGGCAGTAGATTGCGGGATTTCGAGGGCTGCGATGATGTCGCACACGCACAGCTCTTTTTCCTTGAGCAACAGCGCCAGGATGCGCAGGCGGATTTCTTCGCTCAATGACTGGAATATGCAGGTTAGCTCATTCATGGGTGAAAATATATCCGCCTAAGCGGATGTATGTCAATTTAAAAGTGTGTCAGGATTCGAATCTGTGACGCCTCCAAGCATTCATTGGTCCCGAAGGTCTTTTACCACTGAGTTTCAGGCCGACAGGAGGGCCAGCAGAGTGAGTGGTTTGTTGCGGCACGGCGACGTGCGGGTCCCGCTCTTTCGGACGCTACGGCATGCTGGGGTCTCGGAATCAGGTGGAGGTAAACTTGTTTTGAATGGATGATGCGGTACAATTTTACAGTTTCGATATGATTGGCCTTTCACCGGGTAGGCAGGGTGCTGCCATGAAAGATGATATTGCTACATTTTCGCCGCCAGCAATTGGCGGCGACACCAGCGAAGGCAGGGTGACCTCGGTCAACGGCTGTGTTGTGGATCTCTGCTTTGACGGCCATCTTCCGCCGATCAACGCCTTGCTGCGCTGCGGTACGGAGCGGCCGGTGATGATCGAGGTCATGGCCCAACTGGACGCCCGCCATGTGCGCGGGATCGCCCTGACACCTACCCAGGGGCTCAGCCGCGGCATGGCGGTGTCCTGCAGCGGCGAGTCCCTGATGGTGCCGGTCGGCCGGGCCACCCTGGCGCGCATGTTTGATGTCTTTGGCGAACCGATTGACCGCCAGGCGCCGCCGGACGGAGTCGAGTGGCGACCGGTTCACGGGGAGCCGCCCCCGCTTGCCAGGCGTTCCTCGCTAAGTGAGATGTTCGAGACCGGCATCAAGGTAATCGATGTGCTGATGCCGATGGAGCGCGGCGGCAAGGCGGGTTTGTTTGGCGGCGCAGGGGTGGGCAAGACGGTGCTGCTCAACGAGATGATCCGCAATACGGCCCGGCAGCACAAGGGGGTCAGCGTCTTCTGCGGGATCGGCGAGCGATGCCGCGAAGGACATGAGCTTTATCACGAGATGATGGCATCCGGGGTGCTGCCGAACATGGTCATGGTCTTCGGCCAGATGAACGAACTGCCGGGCGCCCGTTTCCGGGTGGGGCATGCCGCGCTGACCATGGCCGAGTATTTCAGGGACGATGAACACCTGGACGTGCTGCTGCTGATCGACAATATCTTCCGTTTCATCCAGGCCGGTTCGGAGATATCGGCGCTGATGGGACGGATGCCGTCCCGGCTCGGTTACCAGCCTACCATTGCGACGGAACTGGCCCAGCTTGAAGAGCGCATTGCCAGTACCGACAGTGGTGCCATAACATCGATCCAGGCCGTTTATGTGCCGGCGGATGACTTCACCGACCCGGCTGCCGTGCACACCTTTTCACACCTGTCCGCCTCGATCGTCCTGTCAAGAAAGCTGGCTGGCGAGGGCATCTATCCGGCCATAGATCCGCTGCAATCCAGCTCGAAAATGGTCAATCCCGCCATCATCGGCCGGCGCCATTATGATCTCGCCCGTGAAATCCGCCGGACTCTGGCCCATTACGAAGAGCTGAAGGACATCATCGCCATGCTCGGCCTGGAACAGCTGTCGATCGATGACCGCAATCTGGTCGGTCGCGCCAGGCGCCTGCAGCGTTTCCTTACACAGCCGTTTTTTACGACGGAGCGTTTTACCGGCCTGCCGGGCAGGACGGTCAGCCTCAGGGATGCCCTGGACGGCTGTGAGAGCATCCTGCGGGATGAATTCAAGGATTATGCGGAAAGCGCCCTGTACATGATCGGCACGATCGGGGAGGCTGCCATTAAGGCCGGCGGGCAGTTAGGAGGCGGGGATGGACAATGAACTGATGCATCTCAGAATTCTGCTGCCTTGCACCGTTTTTTCCGAAAGGCGGGATGTGCGGCGGATTGTGATCGAAACCCCGGGCGGTTCCTGCGGATTACTGCCACACCGCCTGGATTGCGTGGCAGCGCTTTGTCCCGGCATCCTGACCTATGAAACCGCTGAAGGGGAAACGGTATATGTGGCTGTCAACGAAGGGGTGATGGTAAAAACCGGTCTGGCGGTCATGGTTTCGGTGCGTTATGCCATTGGCGGCACAGACCTGGGACATTTGCGCCAGGCCGTGGAACAGGATTTCAGACGACTTGACGAGCACGGGCAGCATATCCGCACAGCTATGGCCAGGCTGGAGAGCAGTTTTATGCGCCGCCTGGCGGAGTTTCGCCATGAATGATAAATCGCCGCGCAAAACCGGAAGCGAACCGCCGGATTTTGCCTCCCGGGTGGACAGCAAGGCCCGCCGCAGGCTGAAGGCGCAGCGCAAACCGGAACAGACCATCTGGTTCGGTCTGGGCATGATCGGTCTGGTGGGCTGGTCGGTGGCCATTCCCACCCTGCTGGGCGCCGCTCTGGGGGTGTGGCTGGACAGGAACTATCCCGGCTCCCATTCCTGGACACTGATGTTTCTGGCGATCGGGCTGGCCATCGGCTGTATGAATGCTTGGCACTGGGTGGACAGGGAGGAAAAGGATATCCATAAGGAGGAGGACAGCCATGAATGAATATGCAAGGCTGATAGCCCAGTTTGCCGCAGGCATGCTGCTGGGGGCCTTCTTTTTTGGCGGTTTGTGGCTTACGGTCAAAAGCGCATTGTCCTCGGCGCGGCCGGGGCTGATATTTGCGGTCAGCCTACTGCTCCGTACCGTTGTAACCCTGATCGGTTTCTATTATGTCTCCGGTCAGTGCTGGCAGGGGGTTCTGGTCTGCATGGCCGGCTTCATGTTGGCGCGGCTGGTCTCCGTCAGACCGCGGTCAGGATGCCAGTGGTGCCGAAAGGGGTCTGAAGATGCGCCTGAGTCCCGATGAGGTCATATTCTGGCAGTACGGCTTTTTGAAGCTGAATGCCACGATCGCTTTTACCTGGGGACTGATGCTGGCGCTGGCAACCGGCTCCCGTCTGGTCTCGCGCCGGCTTTCCAGCGGGATGGTGCGCTCACGCTGGCAGAACCTGCTGGAGATTATCGTGTCTGCCATGGAACGCCAGATCGGAGAGCTGGGCCTGCAGCCGCCCCGGCAATATCTGGGGTTTGTCGGCACGCTGTTTCTTTTTATCGCCGCTGCCAGCCTCTGTACGATCATTCCGGGCTACATGCCGCCAACCGGTTCTCTCTCCACAGCCGCCGCACTGGCCTGCAGCGTGTTTGTGGCCGTGCCCGTATTCGGCATTATGGATCAGGGGCTGACCGACTATCTGGCATCATATCTCAAGCCCACCTTGATTATGCTGCCGTTCAACATCATGGGGGAGTTGTCACGCACGCTGGCCCTGGCCGTGCGGCTGTTCGGCAACATGATGAGCGGCGAGATGATCGCAGCCATGCTTCTGGCTGTCGCGCCGTTCATTTTTCCCGTGTTCATGTCGGCACTGGGACTTTTGACCGGCATGGTGCAGGCGTACATCTTCAGCATTCTGGCCACGGTATATATTGCGGCGGCCGTGCGGGCGCGCAAAGCGGTTCAGAAGCAGATACGAAAGGAGCAGCCATGGACAGCATGACAATCATTGCAGTCGTATCAATCGTTGCCGCGGCCTTCATGATGGGGATCGGCACCCTGGGGCCGGCCATCGGGGAGGCCAGGGCCGTTTCGACGGCGCTGTCATCCATGGCCCAGCAGCCGGATGCCGCAGCCACCATTACCAGAACCCTGTTTGTGGGGCTGGCGATGATCGAATCGACCGCGATTTACTGTTTCGTCGTTACGATGATCCTGCTGTTTGCAAATCCGTTCTGGAATCACCTCATCCAGGCAGCAGGCAGGTAAGGCCATGGGCATCGACTGGTTCACATTTGTCGCCCAGATCGTCAATTTCCTGATCCTGATCTGGCTTCTCAAGCGTTTTCTGTACAAGCCGGTTCTGAATGCCATTGATGCGCGCGAAAAGCGGATCGGCAGCGAGTTGACCGCCGCCGCAGCAAAGATGGCGGAAGCCGTTGAAGAGCAGGAATTGTACCGGAATAAAAATCAGGAGCTTGAAAATCAGCGCACCCGGTTTCTGAAAACGGCTGCCGAGGAAGGGGAAATGATTCGCCAGCGCCTTCAGGAAGATGCCCGCAGCGAATCCGATGCGCTGCGCCAGAAGCTGAGGGAGGGGCTGGACAGCGAATTCGCCGGTCTGAAGGGGGAAATAGTCCGCCGCACGCATGGGGAGGTGTTCGCCATTGCCGGAAAGGTGCTGGCCGATCTTGCCGGAGCGGAACTGGAACAGCAAATGGTGGCGCGCTTCATCAGCCAGCTGGCTGCTCTGGACGATGGCAGCCGTCAACGCCTGCAGCATTTGCTTGAATCGGGGGGCAGCCCCCCAATGGTGAGAAGCGCTTTCAATCTCGGGCAGCAGCGAACCGACCTGGAACAGTCGATCCATGCGGCCTTTGCCTATGGCGGAGCGGTTGAATATGCCGTCGATCCGGAGCTGATCAGCGGTATCGAGCTTACCATCAACGGTTACAAGCTGGCCTGGAGCATTGCCGATTATCTGCAAGCGCTGGAGAGTCGCATTGAACCGCTGGTCAGTGCCAGGGCCGCTTCCGCCGCAATGGCCGACCCGTATCCGGACCAGCCGGACGGAAAGCAGCCATGACGGACAGACACCTGCAGGGCATATTTGCGGATGCTTTCGGTAGTCTGGAGCGCGGTCGGAAGGGTTTTCTGCCCAGACTTAAACCCCGCGAAGTGGGCGTGGTCAGCATGGTGTCGTCAGGGATTGCAAAGGTGTCGGGTCTGCATAATGCCGGGTTCGAGGAATTATTGGAGTTCAGGGGTGGCATCTCCGGCATGGTTTTCGATCTGGACGAGCAGGAGCTGGGTGTTGTACTGCTGGGCGATCAGTCCATGGTTCAGGCAGGCGATGAGGTGACACGTTCCGGCCGTGTGATGGACACCGTGGTGGGGGCGGAACTGATCGGCCGCGTGATTGATCCGCTGGGCCGTCCGCTGGACGGCAAAGGGCGCCTGCGGGGGGATCAGCGGCTGCCGGTTGAGCGCATAGCTCCTGCAATCATGGATCGTGCAGCGGTCAGCAGGCCGCTTCAGACCGGTATCAAGGTCATTGATGCGCTGATACCGGTCGGTCGTGGTCAGCGGGAGCTGATTGTGGGCGACCGCCAGACCGGCAAGACCGCCATTGCGGTTGATACGATTCTCAACCAGCGCGGCCAGGGGGTGATCTGTGTTTATTGTTCCATCGGCCAGCGGGCGGCGGCTGTTGCCAGGGTGATTTCAACATTCTGCAGCAGGGGCGCCTTGGATTATACCGTGACAGTTGTTGCCGGGGGCAACGACCCGCCCGGTCTGGCCTATGTGGCTCCCTATGTGGCCACCAGCATAGCCGAGTATTTCATGGAGGCCGGTCACGATGTGCTGATTGTCTATGACGATCTGACGGCCCATGCCCGCGCCTATCGTGAACTGTCCCTGCTGTTGCGGCGTCCGCCCGGCCGCGAGGCATTCCCGGGCGATATCTTCTACATCCATTCGCGCCTGCTGGAAAGGGCGACCCAACTGTGCGAGGCGTTGGGCGGGGGATCGCTGACCGCGCTGCCGATCATTGAAACCCAGGCCCAGAACATTTCCGCCTATATACCGACCAATCTAATCTCGATCACCGACGGCCAGATATACCTGTCGCCTACACTTTTCGAACTGGGGGTCCTGCCTGCGGTTGACATCGGCAAATCGGTTTCACGTGTGGGCGGCAATGCCCAACTCGCCCCATACCGTTCGGTCACCGGCGACCTGAAACTCTCCTATGCCCAGTTCGAGGAGTTGGAGAGTTTTGCGCGTTTTGGTGCCCGTCTAGACAGTAATACGCGCCATGCCATCGAACATGGCAGGCGCATCCGAGCCTGTCTTAAACAGCCCGAGTTCAGCCCTGTTTCCGTGATGGCCCAGGTCACGATCCTGCTGGCCCTGGCAAACGGTCTGCTGGATGAAATTCCGCTGGATCGGATACCACAGGCGGAAAAGTCCCTGGCCCAAGCCGCAGCCGGTTTGCCGGACGAGCTGTGCGCGAGGATACTGACGGCCCGTTCCCTGTTAACGGCTGACCGCGAAGCGATCCTGATGGTCTTGCATGATTGCCTGGCACGTTTTGCAGAGGATTCAGCCGCTGACCAGTCGATTCAATCCCAGGTAAACGACCGGGTGCAGGATGCCGGAGGACAGCATGGCTGAGACCCTCGCCACTCTGCAGCGCAAGATCAGGTCAGCCGAGGAATTGCGCTCTGTCGTGCGCACCATGAAGATCCTGGCTGCCTCCAACACGCGTCAGTATGACCGATCTGTCCGCGCATTGGCCATATACTATCGTGCCGTGGAACTGGGATTAAGTGTTTGCTTCCGGCGGTTTTGCCCGGAGCTGTCCGAACCGGCCGGCGGAAGCATGGCTACTGTAGCAGCGGTTGTGTTCGGTTCCGATCAGGGACTTGTCGGGCGTTTCAACGACGTGATTGCCGGGTATGCTGTCAGCCGTATGCCGGCAGACCGCAACAGGAGTGTTGTCTGGGCGGTGGGGGAGCGTGTGTGCGAGTGTCTTTCCCAGTCAGGCGTGACACCGGCAGGTGTCTTTGCTGTCCCCAATGCGGTTGGCGGGATTACACCGCTGATTGGTCAGATCCTGACGGATGCCGAAGCAGAGGGCCTGCTGGCGGATGGTGTGGAGTTAAGGCTGTTTTACAATCGGCCTTGCGCGGGAACGCAGCATGCGGCTTTTGAGCAGAGGCTGCTGCCGCTGGATAGAAACTGGCAGAAAGAACTGTCCCGGCTACCCTGGCCCACTGGAAATCTGCCCGAGACTGTCGGGGATGGCGATATGACCTTGCAGGTGCTGATCAGGGAGTATGTGTTTGTCTCACTGTTTAGGGCTTGCGCCGAATCTCTTGCCAGCGAGAACGCTAGCCGCCTGGCTGCGATGCAGCGTGCCGACAGGAATATCGAGGAGCTGCTGGAGTCTTTGCAGCGTTCATTCCATGAGTTACGTCAGAACGAGATCGATGCGGAACTGTTTGATCTGGTTTCCGGGTTTGAGGCGCTTGTCGGCAAGGATGTCTGATGTTTTTCTGTCTGCTTGCAAAACATCTGTGATGCCGGTATGTTTCTGAAAATCAAACCGAAAGGTAAACCAGCCATGGAAAAACTACTCAGGCAGATACTGACCTCGCGGGTGTACGAGGCGGCGGTGGAAACTCCGCTGGATGTGGCCTGTCACATATCCGGACGCAGCGGCAACCGTGTCTTTTTGAAACGCGAGGATCTGCAGCCGGTCTTTTCCTTCAAGCTGCGCGGCGCCTATAACCGGATTGCCCATCTGAGTCCGGCAGAACGTGAAAAGGGTGTCATCACTGCTTCGGCCGGCAATCATGCCCAGGGGGTGGCCTTTTCGGCCATGCGGATGGGCATCAGGGCGGTGATCGTCATGCCGCGCACCACTCCGGAGATCAAAATCAGCGCTGTGAAGGGCTTTGGCGCCCAGGTTGTGCTGCATGGCGATAGCTATTCCGATGCGGCCGAACATTGCGAATTGCTGGTGCAGCAGACCGGCATGAGCTTTATCCATCCCTTTGACGATGAACTGGTAATAGCGGGGCAGGGCACGATCGCGGTGGAGATCCTGCGGCAAAGCCGCGAAAAGATCGATCGCGTCTTTGTGCCGATCGGCGGCGGTGGGTTGGCGGCCGGTGTTGCCGCCTATTTCAAGGCCATCAGCCCGGAAACGAAGATCATCGGTGTTGAGCCGCTGGACAGCAACGCCATGGCGCTTTCGCTGCAGGTTGGGCATCGTGTGACGCTGGATACGGTGGGTATCTTTGCCGACGGCGTGGCGGTCAAAAAGGTGGGCAGTCTGACCTTCGCTCTCTGCCGCAAATACCTGGACGAGATCATTCTGGTTGATTCGGAGGAGATCTGCAGCGCCATCAAGCTGATCTACCAGGACACCCGCTCCATTGCCGAACCGGCCGGTGCCCTGGCTGTGGCCGGTCTGATCCGGTATGCGGCTGAACGGGGCATCAGCGGAGAAAACATGGTGGCCATCAATTCCGGTGCCAACATGAACTTTGAGCGGCTGGGATATGTGGCCGAACGGGCGCAGATCGGAGAAAAACATGAAGCGCTGTTTGCTGTGACCATACCGGAACAGCCCGGCGCGCTGAAGCGCTTCTGTCTTGATGTTGTCAGGGATCGTAATATCTCTGAATTCAATTACCGGCTGTCCGGCAGGGACAGGGCCCACATTCTGCTTGGTCTGAATACAGCTGATGCGGCTGAACGCCATGAGTTTGCCAGTGAGATGACGGCCAGCGGTTTCGAGAATATCGATATCACCGACAATGAGCTGGTCAAGACCCATGTGCGCTACATGGTCGGCGGCCGTTCTGCAGAAGCCGGACGGGAGGTGCTGTACCGTTTTCTCTTTCCGGAGCGTTCCGGCGCGCTGGGCGGATTTTTAGAGAACATGAGCGAGAACTGGAATATCTCCCTGTTCAATTACCGCATGCAGGGCGGGGAGTTTGGCAGTGTCCTGATTGGTCTGGAGATTCCCGAAGAGGATGATGCCCGTTTTCAGCGCTTTCTGAAAAAGCTGGGTTACAGCTATCAGGAGGAGACGCATAACCCGGCGTACAAGCTGTTTTTGTAAGTGTCATGCTGTCTGGAAATGTAAAAGGCCGCTTCCTTTGAGGGAGGCGGCCTTTTTGCGCTTAGAACTTTCTGATCTGATGCACGTTTGGATGTTTGGGGGCTGTCGGAGTGCCGGGCGTTACTGTCCTGGGCTGAACAATAAAGGTCACCGGCTGGCTGGTGGCTGTATTGCCGGCGGTATCCGTGGCAGCGACCTGTATCGCATAACGCAGCATGCTGCCGGTGTTGTTGGCCGGCATGTTCCAGGTGAGCTTCCACTCGCCGTTCTGAGCTGTTCCAGAAGTCATGGAAAGCCTGCTTGCGGTTCGGCTGCCATCAGGTCTGGTCAGGTACATGACGGCACCCTGCACCGCAGAATCATCCCTGATGACTGCTGACGCGGTGATGGCACCGCCATGGCCGGCGAGCATTGCCGGTGTAACCTTGATGCCGGCAAATGAAGGTATGACACGATCTTTTGATACGGTAAAGGACTTGGCAGCGCCTGTGACGGGGCTGTTGTTGCCGTCGGTGTCGGTTGCCCGGAAATCAACCTTGTAGTTGATGTCCTGAGCGGTTCTGTTGGCAGGGGCTCGATAGGTGGCCTGCCATGTACCGCTCTGCGGGGTTCCTGCAGTTTTGGCAAGCGGCAATGTTATTGTGAAGCCAGGACCGGTGATATAGGCATTGGCCGAAGCAACGCCCTTGTTGTCCGTTGCTGTTAACTGGCAAAGTACTGCCCCTCCCTGGGTGGCTACTGTGGCTGGTGTGACAGCAGTGTTTCTGATTACCGGAGGTGTGCTGTCCCTGATCTGGAATTCAAAATTCTTTTCAATGCGGTTGTTGGCGCTTTTGCAACTGTCTTCCACAGTAATGGTGCCGCGATAGCTGCCTGCCGCCGGACGTCCTGTCAGTGCGGTGCCCTGCTGAACCAGGCCGGTTGGTATCCTGGAAAAGCGCACGTTGTAGGGGGGAATACCGCCTGAAACAAGTGAACTGAGCATTATTGTGGTCATGGCGTCCGGCTGGAGCTGGACGGAATCCCGGACTGTCAGGGCCGGGCAGGGGTCGCAGGTCAGAATGACTGGCGGAACGTTGTAAAGGGCATAATAACTGTCGTGATTCTTGTACCACATGTCAACCTTCATAAATTCGTTGAAAAAAGGGTGCTTTGTCGTCAGGGTCACCCCGTTCCTGCCGCTGGCCTTGCATTCTGCCGACCATTTGGCGGCAACCTCAGTGCGCTGTGACGGCACATTGATGCCGGGCAGGATAAATTCGAATCTGGCATCGCTGCGGTTAAAATTGCAGAGGTTCATCTCCCTGCGGGATGGTGATGCATGATGATAAGCAGCCTGGCTATAATATTTGCCGCCGAGGATGACCGTTACGGAATCGACTTTTTTGCAGAATGTCCCTGGATCTTTGTGTTCCACGGAAACTGTGGAACCGTTGCCGGTAAGATTACCTTTGTTGTCCAGCCTGACATTGAACAGTGTGGCTGGTACGCTGATGGTGGTGGTGCCGTGTTGTTTTCCGTAGGTTTTGTAGGGCGTGGCGGCCCAGCCCGACTGGCAGATGCACGTGATCAGCATGGTCATAAAACTGCAGGTGATGAGACGGAATGAAGTGTTCATTATCAACTCCTTGGCAATAATATCTCAATGCAATTAAACGATTTTGACTAAGATAGATTTAATGGCAGGGCAAGTCAAGACGTGATGCAGGGCGCTGAATATTTCTGATTGATGGGGGATGTTCAGCTGTTTTCGCGGGTCAGCTTCATGGAAAAGGTGAAACGGTCGGCAGGGTGGATGTTGAGCGACATTTCAAACACCTTGCCGTTCTGGTCAAAATAGCGCCTCAGGATTCTGAAGGCCGGCAGACCGGCAACCGTTTTCAGTTCCCTGGCAAGTTCCGGGGACAGCTGGATGGCCTGGATGCTCTGGCGTATCTCGGCCACACTGCGTCCGTAACGGGCCTCGATTAACTGGCTGACCAGCGCCTCCGGCGCATCCATAACCGCATCCCTGATTTCAGAGTGTTCCGGATCGATGTAGACTTCTGTCCAGGCGGCTGGGTGTTTGTCGTGGCTGTTGACCCTGATGCCGGAGATGCGCAGCCAGTGGGTGCCAGGCTGGCAGTCCATCTCGCTGCTGAAAGCGATGTCAGCGACAAAGTCTTGAACGTCCTTGACGAGCCGCAGATGTGCTGCATCGAATTGCAGCAGATCCTCCACCGTGGCGATCTTCTGTCGGTATCCTGCCGACGCTGTTGTGCTTTCAACTCGTGTTCCAACCTTTTTGCGGCTGGACACCATACCCATGTCCTTCAACTGTTTGATGGCCGCCCTGACGGTACACCTGCTGGCGCCGAACTGTTCGCACAGTTCCTGTTCAGTGGGCAGCAGCGAGCCGACTGGATAACGCTCCATGGCGATATCTTCTGCCAGCTTGTTTGCGAGTTGTGCGTACAGAGTTTGGGTCACTGAATACGTCCGGAAGTTTTTTGTGGGACACTATCAAAAATCTTGACAGCCTGTCCATGTCTTTATAATA
>DAONZY010000044.1:0-22355 GCA_035407085.1 Deltaproteobacteria bacterium
ATGCAGTGCGATACTGTCGGCATATTGCAGGCCAATCGCCTTTGGCACCAGTTCACCGATAATCAGGGACACATACGAGACCGTTATAACCACCGCCATGACCGCTATAGGTTCAGCCGCCTTGCGCACAACCGGCCAGGGCAGTTCGATCAGCAGCGGCTTGATATGCTCGATCGCAATGATCCCGCCAACCGTAGATGCCAGGGAACCAGCCACGGTGACGCCAATCTGGATCACTGCCAGCACGCGATGTGGATCCTGCTGTAATTCCTCGATGACGGCGGCACGACTGTCACCATTGGAGAGCAGTTGCGCGATCCTGCTTTTACGGATCGAGACAATGGCAAACTCCGAACAGGCAAAAAATCCGTTCAGCAAAATCATCAGAAAAATAACCAGCATTTCCAGCAGCATCGTATCCACTAAGGCCTCCTGATTGAAGCATTTTCACCTTTGTGCCACCAATTGTCAATCTGCATGGCAAAATATACCAGAAATCGCGGCCAAAACAGATCAGGGCCTGCCGGAACACGCCGGCAGACCCTGATCTGCTAATTCTTATGCTACTGGTAAACTACCTGTCAGGCGGCCTTGACAACCACCTTCAAAGTGGCGGTCACTTCCGGATGCAGCTTGACCGGCACGCTGAACTCGCCTTCCGTTTTGATTGGCTCTGACAACGCGATCTTTTTGCGGTCGATCTCAAAACCCTTGTCTTTCAAAAAGGCAGCGATCTCCATATTGGTGACAGAACCGAACAGTTTGCCTTCGGCGCCCACCTGGTGTGCCAGCTCAACCACAACCGCCTCCAGCTTGCCGGCGAAGTTCTTGGCCGATTCGGTTGCCTTGGCCTTCTTGTAGGCCAACTGACGCTTGACATGTTCAAGCGCTTTGGCGTTCTTCTCGGTTGCTTCCACGGCCAGCCCCTTGGGAAGCAGGTAGTTGCGGGCATAACCGGGGGCAACCTTTACGATGTCGCCGATGTGGCCCAGATTGTCGATGTTTTCTTTCAAAATCACCTTCATGTCTTTCTCCTTTCAAGCCTGTATTTACAGGTTTTCCTGTTTTCTGGGGGCCCGAAAATCTCCCCACAGGTCAAATATGCCGATGGCAGTCACAGGTACAAGCATATAGGGCTGCAACACCAGCAGTATGTAAAACATAATTCTCAGTAAGGACGTCATCGGACTGCGCTCAATCAGCGTCAGCACCACCGCCACCCCCTGAAAGAGGTAGGCCATACACACAACCACCAGCACATTCAGTGCTGATGTATTCAGTAACGGGTTGTCCGGCAGCATGGAAAAACCGGACAGTATCAGCAGCCATACCAGATAGTCCGGCGTCTTGAACGTTGTCAGATCATCAATCGCCGGCGGATTGGCCAAACGCGGAGCAAAACGCTTTGCTAACGCCACATTCACGCCGGAAAGAATGGTTAACAGCACCGCAGCAATGGCCGGATAGATACGGATAAACAGATCCCTGGTAATCTCCAGCGACTGTTTGATCATGGCCAGATCATCACCCTTGAAGCCCAGCCGTTCATAAAGGGCAACCGCTGCGGCATAATTGGCGTTGATCTGTGTGACGGCCCACTGGTCAAGATTCACACCAGCTGCCTGGGCCAGTGCAAATGCCACAACGGCTGCAACAGTCAGATTCATGGCAACCGTAACAGTAATGCTCCGGGAGGCACCCAACCCCCTGGCCAGCAGTTCCGGCAGCAGCATGGAAACCACACCGAACAGCCCCAGATACAGATAGGCAGCCTGGTTACCCAACAACAGCGCGGTCAGCCCTGCTGCACCCAGGACAACACTGATGCCCAGTTCCCGTCCATAACTGAAACGGAGCAGAATTGCCGGAAACGGAACCAGCAGGCACAATAATGTGCCTGCTGGTTGAAACAATACAAACGTAGCAAAAACTATGGTCGAAACCAGCGACCCGATCAACAGGGCTGGCAACCGTTGTTTAACGGTTGTACTCTGCGGTTTCTCGCTCATGCAGTTAACAGCTACGGCAGAACGTGGTTGGAAGCCACAGGCAGCAGCGCCAGGTTGCGTGCACGTTTGATCGCCTCGGTGATTTCCCGCTGATGGGCGGAGCAGTTGCCGGAGATGCGGCGCGGAACGATCTTGCCGCGTTCAGTAATGAAATAGCGCAGTGTGCGCGGATCCTTATAGTCAATGGTCAGGTTCTTCTCGGCACAGAAACGGCATACCTTCCTGCGCTGAAAGGGGCGCCTCTTGCGGGGGCCGCCCTGGGCGCCCGGGCCGTTTGAAGGTCTCTGCTGGCTGGTTGGTCTTTCGTTGCTCATTGTATTTATTCCTCCAGGAAATTATTCGGTTACGGCTGCTTCAGCCACTGCTGCTTCCGGCTCCGCCACAGGGGCCTTCTTCTCGGCCACAGGCTTTTCCGGCTGGTTGGTAATATTAACGGTCTGGTATCTGAGCACCTTCTCGTCCAGCCTAAGACGCCTCTCCACTTCGGCGATCATCTCACGGCCACCATCGCAACGCAGATAAAGATAGCGCCCACGAGCATTTTTCCTGATCGGATAGGCCAGCTTCCTGAGCCCCCAGTCCTCCAGACGCTGAAATACACCCTTGTATGATGTAATCACGTCCTGCACCTTGTCCGCAATTGCCTTGATTTCGTCCTCGCCAAGTTCTGGCTGGAGGATGTAAATCGTTTCGTACTTCCTCATTGTGTGATTCCTCCTCACGGTTTTCTAGCCCCGGTCCCGCCCGGAGCAAGGAGATTCGGCCTGAGCCGTCTTTAAAAGAATAGGATTTATACTACTGTTTTCTTCGCTGTGTCAACACCTTATTTGACACGCACCATCTGCCAGCCATTCTGACATCCCCACCCGCCGGGCTGCAATTTCGGTTGAGTTATGCCCGATTCGTTTGTATATTCGCCGGACAGTTTCTGATTCGAATTCCCACACCTGCGAGGTACGCCATGGCAATTGCCAACAAGATCGCCGCCCACATATCCCGTTCATCCTGGATCCGCAAGATGTTTGAAGAGGGAGAACGCATGCGCCAGGAATTCGGCGCCGACAAGGTCTATGACTTTACCCTGGGCAACCCGGACGTGGAGCCGCCACCGGCCTTTCACCGCGAGCTGCTGCGCCTGGCTCAGGAACCGGTGCCCGGCATGCACCGCTATATGAATAACGCCGGCTATGCCGAAACCCGTGCCGCGGTTGCCGCCCGCCTGTCAAGGGATTCCGGCCTGCCGGTAAAGGCGGATCACATAGTCATGACCTGCGGTGCGGGCGGTGCGCTGAACGTGGTTCTGAAGACAATCCTCAACCCGGGGGAGGAGGTCATCATCCTGGCCCCCTATTTCGTGGAGTACAAGTTTTACATCGACAACCACGGCGGCGTGCCGGTCGAGGTCTGGACCGACCGGGAAACCTTTCAACTGGATCTGGAAGCCATTGCGCAGGCCATCACCCCCAAAACGAGGGCAATCCTGATCTGCACGCCCAACAACCCGACCGGCGTGATCTACCCGGCGGAAAGCCTTGAAAAACTCGGCGACCTGTTAAGTGACATGCACCGCCGCAACGGTCGGCGGATATATCTGATCTCCGACGAGCCCTATGCCCGCATCGCTTACGATGGCAAACAGGTGCCCAATGTGTTTCCGCTGGTGGAAAGCTCGATCATCGTTACCTCCCACAGCAAGGACCTGGCCCTGCCGGGTGAGCGCATCGGCTACCTGGCCGCCAACCCGGCCATGGACACAGTCATGCAGTTCATGGAAGGGGCCGTGTTCAGCAACCGTGTGCTCGGTTTCGTCAATGCCCCGGCCCTGATGCAGCGCCTGGTGGCCGGGCTGCAGGACGAATCAGTCAACATCGCTGAATACCAGGACAAACGCGACCTGCTGGTCAACGAGTTGACCGCCATGGGCTTCAGCATGGTCAAGCCGGACGGCGCCTTCTACCTCTTCCCCCACTCACCCCTGGCCGATGACGTGGAATTCGTCAGGACCGCCCAGAAACACCACATCCTGCTGGTGCCGGGCACCGGGTTCGGCGCACCCGGTTTCTTCCGCATCGCCTACTGCATGGATAGAAAGATCATCGAAAGAAGCCTGCCGGCCTGGAGAGAACTGGCCAAAGAGGTGGGACTGCGGGGTTAGACCATGTGCCGGCCTCACAGCAGATAAACACACCAATAAAAGCGCCCCATCCGGATTGCTCCGGGTGGGGCGCTTTTGATGCCCGCCTGTCGCATCTCAGGATATAAATCGCGGATGCAGCAGGTTTTCGGTGGACAACACCTCGTCCAGAAGCTCCTTCTCCATCAACCCCTGCTCCAGCACCAGATCATACACCGAGCGCCCCGTGGCAAGGGCCTGTTTGGCCACGGCAGCCGACTGTTCATAGCCGATGATCGGATTGAGCGCGGTGACGATACCGATGCTGTTGATGACCATCTCACGGCAGCGTTCTCGATTGGCCGTAATACCATCCACACATTTGTCAGCCAGCACTTGGAAACCGTTGCAAAGCATGGAAACCGAACGGAACAGGCTGTGGGCGATGACCGGCTCCATCACATTCAGCTCGAGCTGGCCGTTTTCAGCTGCCATGGTCACGGTCAGATCGGCCCCAATCACGAAATAGGTAATCTGGTTGACCACCTCCGGCATGACCGGGTTAACCTTGCCCGGCATGATCGAAGAACCGGGCTGCAGCGGCGGCAGGTTGATCTCGTTCAACCCGCAACGCGGCCCGGACGACAACAGTCGCAAGTCGTTGCAGATCTTGCAGACCTTGACCGCCACACGTTTCAACACAGCAGAGATCTGCACATAGGCACCCGTGTCCCAAGTGGCCTCGATTAGATTGGCTGAGGTGACCACCGGTATGCCGGTCAGGCTGCGCAGATGGTCGGTCACAATCCGGGTGTAATCGGGCGGCGCATTAATGCCGGTACCGATGGCGGTAGCCCCCATATTGATCTCCAGCACCAGCTTCTGCGCCTCCCGCACCCGCTCGGTATCCTCTCCGATGGTAGTGGCATAGGCGCCGAACTCCTGCCCCAGACTCATTGGCACCGCATCCTGCAACTGGGTGCGCCCCATCTTGAGCACATCGGCAAAATCAGCCGCCTTGGCTGCAAAAGACTTCTGCAGGTATTCCAGGGCCGCAATCAGCAGGTTCAGTTTCTGGTGCAATGCAATACGAAACGCCGTCGGATAGGCGTCATTGGTGGACTGGGAACAGTTGACATGATTATTGGGATGGCAGAATTCGTATTCCCCCTTCTGTTTGCCCATCAGCTCCAGGGCACGGTTGGCAATCACCTCATTGGCGTTCATGTTGGTCGAGGTACCCGCCCCGCCCTGGATCACATCCACCGGAAACTGATCGTGCAGCTTGCCGGCGATGATCTCGTCACAGGCCGCTGAAATGGCCTTGGCAATGTGGGCCGGCAACACCCCCAGCTCCATATTGGCCAGGGCCGCCGCCTTCTTGACCTGTGCCAGGGCCCAGATCAGCTCCGGAGCCTTGGAGATCGGAATGCCGGTGATGGGAAAATTCTCAAGGGCGCGCAAGGTCTGCACACCATAATAGCAGTCGTCCGGGATCTCACGTTCCCCCAAAAAATCATGTTCGAGCCTGAATCCATTTTTCACGTCACCCTCCTCAACGCAGTTTGACTACTCGGATACAGAAATCTCGCTACCCCCCCTCTTCTTCCAAAGCGAAAGGTCCAGTTCATTTTCAGTTTTGGCCACTATCGTGCTGCCAGCCATATCGCCGGTCACGTTAAGCCAGGTGCGCCCCATATCCAGCAGGGCATCGATCCCCAGGATCATGGCGTAGGCGGCAGCCACGGCAGAACCGGCCTCGATCTTGAGCCCGATGGAATCCAGCACCATCAGCAACATGATCGCTCCGGCACCCGGCACGCCAGCCGTACCGATGCTGGCCAGGGTGGAGGTAATGATGACGGTGATCTGTTGTTCAAAGGTCAGCGGATTGCCGGTGGCATAGCCGATAAACATGGCGCAGACCCCCAGATAGATGGCGGTGCCGTCCATATTGATCGTGGCCCCCAGCGGCAGCGTAAACGAGCTGATCTTGCGCGGCACACCCAGTTTCTCTTCGCAGACGCGCATGGTTACCGGCAGGGTGCCGTTGGATGAGCGGGTGACAAAGGCCGTGATCATCGCCTCGTTGGCACCCTTGACAAAATCGATCAGCCCCAGCCTGAATACAGACAGGAGACCGCCATAGACAAAGATCATGTGACAGATCATGCCCAGATAGGCGGTCATGGTAACCAGAAGCAACGGACCGAGGGCCTTGGCGCCCTGCTGTGCAAATACGGTGGCGATCAGCACGAACACGCCCACCGGCGCATACTGCATGATGCCGGACACGATCCGGTACATGGTCTCTGCCGCGGCATTGACCGCCTGATAGAGGGTCTCGGCCCCCTTGGCCAGCACTGGGTCCTTGGCATCCTTGACATAGGAAATTGCAATGCCGAAGATCATGGCAAAGAAGATGATCGGCAGCACCTCGCCCTTGGCCAGCGACTCCAGCGGATTGGTCGGCACGATATTGAGCAGTATCTTGGACATGGTCGGTGCCTGGGCAACCTTGCCCTTGACAGCGGCATCACCGATGATGCCCATGCCGCTGCCCGGCTTGAACAGGTTGGCAAAACCAAGCCCGATGGCAACCGCAACCGCCGAGGTCAGGGTGTAATAGGCCATGATCTTGATCCCCACCCGGCCGAGCCTTGACGGCGCTATACTGGCGGCTCCAGCAACCAGCGAGAAGAGGATCACCGGAATAACGATCATCTTGAGCAGCCTGATGAACAGGTCACCAAAAAATTTGGTATTGTCCACGAACGGTTTGACCATCTCCGGTGAGAAGCCCAGTGCAATCCCCGTAATAGCACCGGCCACCAGCCCGATCAGAATCCTTGCCAGCAGATTCGTCTTGAAATACCAATCCATCACGCCCTGTTTCTCGCCCATGCAAACCCCCTTTTTAACGGAAATTGAACTATGCGGCTTCGAAGCAAAAAAACGGCCAAATCCTGCATCTTGGCCAAAACAGGCCATAAATAGACGGCACAACGCACCCAATGGATATAACCAATTCACAATCAAACAACACGACAGACAAAACCTTAGTAAATACTGGCGATTAAAGTATGGCGCCCCGATAGCCGCATCAAAAGGTTATAGCCGTTCCGCAGTAATCGGCTCATGTTCCTGCCCCATCTTGCGCAGCCTTTTGCTCAAAGCCGGCTGGGAGACGCCGATCAGGCGCGACGCTATCGACTGGTTGCCCTCCGCGCGACGCATGGCCTCGCTTACCAGCAGTCCGGCCACATCATGCAGCCGGGGCAATGGTTCTGAAGCAATAAAGACACTGCGATTCTGCCCGGCAGCACTCTCTGCGGCAGGCACGGGCGCGCCATAGCGTCTGGCAATAACAGCCCGAAAGGTATCCATTGACAGTATGTGGGCCTGATGCCTGCTCACGGCATCAAACACCAGCGACCTCAACTCGCGCACATTGCCCGGAAAATCATAATTTTTCAGCAGCACCGGGAGTTCCCTGGGGATGGCCGGCCTTTTCCGGTTGAGCTTCTCCGCCGCCTCACCCAGGAAATGGTCCAGCAGCAGCGGAATATCATCCCGCCGCTCGCGCAAAGGCGGGATGTGCACATGGTGACTGCAGAGCCTGTAATACAGGTCCTTGCGGAACTGCCCTGACGATATGCAGGCAGCCAGATCCTGATGGGTGGCCACAACAACCCCGGCATTCATGCGCCGGGACACATCACTGCCGACCGGATAATACTCCCCCTCCTGCAGCAAACGCAGCAGCTTCACCTGTGAGGCATTGCCCAGATCGCCGATTTCGTCCAGAAACAGTGTGCCGCCGGCTGCCTGTTCGATCATGCCGCCGCGGGCTGTATCTGCCCCGGTGAAAGCACCCCTGGTGTGTCCGAACAGGGTATCGCTGAACATGCTGTCATCAAGCCCGGACACATTAACCGCCACAAGCTTTCCGCTGCGGCCACCGATCCTGTGTATGGCACGGGCGATCAGCTCCTTGCCGGTGCAGCTTTCACCGGTAATCAGAATCGGCTGGGTACTTTTTGCAACGGCCTCGATATAGCTGAAGATTGAGATCATCGACCTGTCAGCCGTGATGATATCGGCAAAGCTATCAGGCGAACGAAGCCGCGCATTCAGAACCCTGGCCCGCATCTCGTGGTTTTCACGCTGCAGGTCGATCATGCGGATCGCCCGCTGGACCCCCTGAATGAGACGTTCCTCATCCACCGTCTTGACGAAAAAATCAAAGGCGCCCTGCTTCATGCAGCTGACCGCGGTATCCACCTGATTGAGACCGCTGATCACGATAACCGGTATTTGCGGATACTGCTCAACGATGCCCGCAATCAGCTCTTCACCGGAAACATGGGGCATATTGAGATCCAGTAGGACAAGGCCGACGACGCCTCCGGACAGTATCCCCATCACCTGACGGCTGTCACTGCAACGCACCACGTTGTTGATGCCGCCCGACATGGCCAGGGTCATGCTGATGCTGCGCAGCCAGGCCTCCTCGTCGTCCACGATCAGAATACCGTAGGAAGGATATGCAGAATCGATCATTGCAGTTTTCAACCTTTCATGGCCGGCAGCGAGACGCGCACGGCAGTGCCCTGTCCGCTGACCGATGCGAATTCCATGCACCCGGCATGTTCCTTGATTATTGAAGCCGACACGGAAAGCCCCAGACCCGTGCCGCCTTCATCCCTTCTGGTTGTAAAAAACGGATCGGCAATGCGGGAAAGGTGCTCCTCGGGGATGCCAACCCCTTCATCCCTCACTTCAAGCAGAATCAAGCCGCTGTCAGCGTCATAACGGGTAGCTATATCCACACCCCTGCCAGGATCCGGCAAGGACTGGCAGGCATTCAGAACCAGATTGACAACCACCTGTTCGATGCGCTGCGTATTGCCCCTGAAGACCGGCAGATCTTCCCCCAGCCGCACCGTCAGCCTGGTGGTGGACTTTCTAATCGAGTTATCCACCAGCCGTAGAGCCGCCCTGACGATCTCGTTAATCTGCAGGATTTCGTTCAGCTCGCAGCTGTCCTTGCGGGCAAAATCCTTCAGATCCTCCACAATCCGCTTGATGCGTATGGCGCCCTCGTGCATCTCGTCGATCATCAGCGGTATATCATTGCGCAGCTGTGAATAGCACAAGCCTCCGATCATGAAATCACCCTCCTGAACAAAGCGCTCTTCCAGTTGCTGTTCCACGACCCGGTATGTCTTCTTGAGCAGGGGGAGATTGTAAAGCAAAAGCCCGGTGGGATTGTTGATCTCGTGGGCAACACCGGAAACCAGGATCCCCAGCGAAGCCATCTTGTCGGCCTGGATCAGCTGCTGTTGCTGCATCCGCAATTCGTTTGCACGACTGGCAACCTCTTTCTGCAGCGTCCGGTTCCAGACCACCGTACCGGTCAGGATCAGCAGCAGCGGCAGGGCAGTGATGGCCGCATATTTCAGCACCCGCTGCCATGAAACCGGCTGCGGTTCCAGGGCGCCCAGCCACTTGTCGTAGATGCTGTCATAGCGGCCGGTGTTCTTCAGGATGGCCAATCCTTCATTGAAGCGGGAAATCAGCTCATGATTGCCCTTGCGTACCGCGTAACCATAGTTCTGACCGCTGAACAACCGCCCGACCGGAATGATATTGGACAGCCCCAGTTCCCTGCCATGGTAAAGCCCCGGCAGATTGGCCACCAGTGCGTAATCACGCTTGCCTGCAGCCAGCTGGCGCATGGCCTCCACATGGGTATCGACCAGGAAAAATTTGGCTTTGGTATTGTGACTGACAAGGTAGTCATGCATGAAGCCGCCCTTCTGCAGAACCACCTGCTTGCCGTCCAGCTGATCCAGCTCGGTGACCGGACCGGCACCCCGGCGGGCAAACACGGACTGGTGCACTATGGAATGGGGCACGGAGAAATCAAATTCCCGGCCACGCACTGTGGACTGAACCGTGCCCTGAAGAATATCCACCTCACCGCTGTGCAGATGACGGCGTACATCATCCCAACGGCCGAGACGGATCTCGACCTTGAGCCCCATCACCTCGGCAATCGCCCGGGTCAACTCCACGTTGAAGCCGGCCGGCTGCCCGTCACTGTCGATAAACTCGTAGGGCGGATAATTGTGGTCGCCGCCGACCACAATCACCGGTTTTTCCGGCGCTGCGGAGCAAAATACGGGCAACAACAGCAATAACGGCAACCATAGGGACAACGCCAGGCAGCATGAAGCTGACCATGCCGCACACCTCACCGGTCATCCCGCAAACTGGAAAGCGCCTCGATCAGTTCTTTATCGTGAAAAGCCATGCTGATCATCCCCCGGCAAGCAGTATAAGCATCAGAGCAGGGGCAGTCCCCTTAAGATCAATCCCTGTAGCGTTTAAGCAAATCGCCATAGGCGTCGATCCGGCGGTCACGCAAAAAAGGCCAGATACGCCGTACGGTTTCACTCCTGGACAGATCCAGCTCGACCAGCAGCAGCTGCACTTCGTCGCGTGATGCCTCGGCCAGCATTTCCCCCTGGGGACCGGCCGCGAAACTACTGCCCCAGAACAGGATCCCCTTGGCAGCACTGTCACTGGAAGACTCAAAACCGACCCGGTTGATCGCCAGCACCGGCAGACCGTTGGCCACGGCATGACCGCGCTGAACCGTGATCCAGGCGTTGCGCTGCCGCTCCTTTTCATCCTCCGTATCCGCCGGGTCCCAGCCGATGGCCGTGGGATAGATCAGTATGTCAGCGCCGGCCAGGGCCATCAGGCGGGCCGCCTCCGGATACCACTGATCCCAGCAGACCAGCACGCCCAGCCGGCCAACCGAGGTCTGCACCGGGGTAAAACCGAGATCGCCGGGGGTGAAGTAGAATTTCTCATAAAAACCGGGATCGTCGGGGATATGCATCTTGCGATAGGTACCGGCGATTGAGCCATCCCGTTCAAAGACTACCGCCGTGTTATGGTAAAGCCCGGCCGCACGGCGTTCAAACAGCGAGGCCACGATCACGATCTTGTACTGGCTGGCCAGCCGACCGATAAAATCGCAGGACGGACCGGGAATCGGCTCGGCCATATCGAACAGGGCCGGTTCCTCCACCTGGCAGAAATATGGTCCGGTGTGCAGTTCCTGCAGCAGCACCAGCTCCGCGCCGGCAGACGCAGCAGATGCAATCATGGCTGCAGTCCGATCCAGGCTGGCCTGACGGTCAGGACTGCACTGCTGCTGGACAAGCGCAGTTTTCAAACTCTTCATGACATAACTCCTTCGGGCAGCTGCATGGTCACACAATGCAGCGAGCCATGCTGCTGGATCAGCGGCAGGCAGTCGACAGGGACAATCTCGCGGCCTGGGTAGGCCTGGCCAATGCGTTCCATGGCCAGGCGGTCCCTCTCCGGGTCACGGTAGGTAGGCACCAGCACGGCGCGATTGATGACCAGATAGTTGGCATAGGTGGCAGGCAGGCGATGCCCGGCCTCGTCGAAACAGGCTTTTGCCCAGGGCAGCGCTATCAGCCGGTAGGGCGAGCCATCCGGAGACCGGAAGGCCTGCAGCTCACGCTCCATCAGCTTCAGCTCCCGGTAGTGTTCGTCGCGCTCATCATCACAGGACACATAAATAATCACATTGTCCGGACAGATGCGCGCCAGGGTGTCCACATGGGAATCGGTATCATCCCCGGCCAGCCAGCCATGCTCCAGCCAGAGCACCCTGCGGGTCCCCAAAAGCGATGCCAGGGCCAGCTCGATCTCGCTGCGGTCCAGCTGCGGGTTGCGATTGGGCGACAGCAGGCAGGCCGAGGTGGTCATAATCGTGCCCAGACCGTCGCTTTCGATACTGCCCCCCTCCATAATCAGCCCGATTGTCTTAATACCTGCCAGAAAAGCGCCCTGCTCGGACAAGCGCCTGGTGATGCAGTTATCCTGGTCAGATGCAAACTTGAGGCCCCAGCCATTGAAGCCGAAATCTAGCAGCACCGGTCTTTCATTGACAATCACGGTCAGCGGGCCAAAATCACGGGCCCAAGTGTCATTGGCTGGCAGCTCGTAAAAACTAAGCCGCGCCATATCCACACCATCATCAGCCAGCCTGCGGCGCACCGCGCCCACCTCAGGCACAATCAGCAACACCCGCTCAAAACGGGTAATCTGTCTGATGATCTCCACAAAAACAGACTGCACCTCTTCCAGCATATATGACCAGTCAGTGCCCTGGTGCGGCCAGGCCAGCATCACGCCATCCTGAACCTCCCATTCGGCCGGCAATCTAGGTTTCAAAACAACCTCCCACGCATAAAAATAGATGGGCGCAGTATAATGTCTGACACCACTGCACGCAAGTGCTCTTATTTTGACTTGATTTGTCCCGTGCTTTGACATTACAAATGAGCACCCGAAAAAAAGGAGCTCTGCTCATGAAAACCATCACGCTTCAAGCACCCGCCAAGGTCAACTACCTGCTGGACGTCATTGGCCGCCGCCCGGACGGCTACCATGAACTGCGCATGGTCATGCAGCGTGTCGGCCTGTGCGATGAGATCACCATCACCCTGAACGATGACGACCAACTGACCGTCACCTGCGGCATTAAAGGGGTGCCGGACGGCCCCGGCAACATCGCCTGGAAGGCCGCCCGCGCCATATTGGACCTGGCCGGCAGCAAGCAGGGTGCCGCCATCACCATCAACAAACGCATCCCTTCCGCCGCCGGATTGGGTGGGGGCAGCAGCGACGCCGCCAGCGTACTGATGGGCATGAACGAACTGCTGGAACTTAAGCTGTCCGATCAACAGATGATGGATATCGGCGTCACACTGGGCGCTGACGTGCCGTTTTTCATCTTCAAACAGACCGCCCTGGCTGAGGGAATCGGTGAAAAGCTCTCAGCCATGCCCCCCATGCCACGATTGTGGGTTCTGCTGGTCAACCCCGGAGTGCACGTCTCAACCGGCTGGGTTTATAACAATTTGCAATTGACAAACCGAAGCGGCTTGGCTAGACTCCCAGAACTTTTCAGCAGCATCGATGATGTCTGCGCCATGTTGTCCAATGACCTTGAATCGGTCACGATCCCGGCCTTTCCGGTAATTGATGAAATCAAGCAGCGCATGCTGATGCTGGGGGCTGTGGCATCGATGATGTCAGGCAGCGGGCCGACCGTATTCGGTCTTTTCCGTGATAAAACCACCGCCGAGTCAGCCTGCGAAGCCATCACCCAAGATACCGGCTGGTTTGCGGCAGCGGTTCAGACGTTGTAGTTTTTTGCAGACAGACTTTTTGAGAAGCCATCATGGCAAATCAAAAAGAGTTTAACCACAGTGTGCACTGAGTTTTTAAAGAGATATCAAGAAGTTTAAAACACTGGATTCTGCCAGGCCGGAAGATACGTACAAATGAGAATATGTGTATGATTTCGAGATGTTCTCCGTGTTCTCCGTGGTAAAATTGCATTAAATAGGTTATTGGGGCGTCGCCAAGCGGTAAGGCACCGGATTTTGATTCCGGCATTCCCAGGTTCGATCCCTGGCGCCCCAGCCATTTTAAAAAAGGGTTTGCAGACTGACTGCAAACCCTTTTTTTACGGGCCACCGCTAACGGTAACGGTTGTATGACCAGGTCTCTTCCGGCGGCCTGCGAATTTTAGCCCTCGTCTGCTGCTGTTCCGGATAGCCAAGCGCGATCACCAGCGGCACGCGCTTGCCGGACGGAATCCCCAGCAGCTTTTTGACGCCGCTCTCGTCAAACCATCCCAGGATGCAGCTCCCCAGCCCCTCTGATGCCGCCTGCAGACAGAGATTTTCCACCGCCATGCCGATATCCATCAGGTAATAGGGCTTGCCCTTCAGACAGCCGGCCAGCCGCGGGATCATGGCGGGGGTCTCTGCCACCACCACAATCAGGGCTGCCGCTGTGGTGACAAAGCGGTTCATCACCATGTCATGCAGCTTTTCAGCAACTGCCGCCACCAGCGGCCTGTCATCCACCGCCACAAAAAACCAGGGCTGGCTGTTGCAGGCCGACGGTGCAAGCCGGGCGGCCTCCAGACAGCGTTCCAGCAGCTCACGTTCCACCGGTCGGGCCTTGAAACCACGGTCACTCTGCCTTGTAGCCGCCAGTTCTATAAAATCCATTTCTCTCCCCTGTCCGACAAAAGACTGCAGATATCAGTCTATAGCATCTCCGGCAGTCACGCTCAAGCCATAATCCAGACACAGTCCGACATGCAACAGCCCGACAGCATTGAAATATTTCAAGGATAATGTGGAATCTTGCCGCGCCTGTGGTATAGTTCTGCTGACCATTCATGAAAAGGGTTCCCCAATGACCGCTGCAGACGCTGTTGAAAAATCTACCCGTTTCAGCATCAAAAACAGGATCACATTGGTGGCCCTCTCCAGTTTCACCCTGCTTTTGATCGCCATCAGCCTGGTGCTGTTCAGCGGATTTCATAACATGCTGAAGCAGAGCATCATGACCCAGCAGCTTTCACTTGTGTCGGAAACAGCGGAACAGATGTATGGCCGCATCCTGCTGGCCCGCAAACAGCTGGCCAACACCGCAGGAACAATCGGGCGGCTTGGCCTGAAAGACCCGCAAGATACCCTGACCAGAGTTACCTCCGGCATCAGCCCGCGCATCATCTTTGATGCCGGCATGGCGCTGTTTGACACCAAAGGCCGCATGGTCGGCGTATCCATGAACCAGACCGAACTGCTGGGCAGTAACTTCAGTTTCAGGGATTACGTCCGGGAACCGCTACGCACCGGCAAGGCATATGTGTCAGCGCCTTTCAGCCTCAAAGTCGCACCACACACCCCCATGATCGCTATCGTCGAGCCGGTCAGGGATCAGCAGGGACGTCTGCTGGCCCTGCTGGCCGGATACCACACGCTTGGCGCCGATCATTTTCTGACCAGCCTCCCGAAAACATCGCGCTTCGGTTCATCCGGTTATCTATACATACTGCAGGGCCGCACACTGCTGATGCATCCACGCAAAGAGCGCATCCTGGAAGTCATACCAGAGGGGAAAAACCTGGGCATCGACATGGCGGTCAGCGGTTTTGAGGGATCGCTTGAACTCCATAACTCCCTCGGACAGCAGATGCTCTCCTCCTTCAAGAAGATCGGCGACACCGGATGGGTGCTGGTCTCCAACACCCCCTATCAGGAGATAATGACCCCCATCCGCCGGCTGCTGCTGAATACAGCCCTGGCGACGTTTATTGGCCTGATCATATCGCTGGCCGCCATCTGGTATGTATCACGCCGGCTGACACAACCGATCCTCGAGCTTTCCCGCCACATCCGCAACAACTTCACCGCCGGCAATCATTGGCAGCCATTGAATATACGCACAGGTGACGAGATCGAACAACTGGCCAATACCTTCAACACCATCATGCAAGAGATCCAAGAATCAAATCAGGCGCTGGAAGAGGCTTCGCATGTTTATCAAGTGGTGACCCAGTTCGACAATGAATTGGCCTACTGGCAAAATCCGGACGGTTCCCTGCGCTTTATCTCGGCCAACTGCCTGGAGCTGACCGGCCATACAGATGCAGAGTTCTACGAAAACCCGTCACTATTCGACAAGATCATCCATCCCGAAGACATGCCGCAATGGATCAGGATCAATAGCGACCTCAACCATGCCGAAAATGAGCTGGCCAATGGCATTCAGGCCACCATCCGCCTGATAAACGAAAACGGCAGCATCTACTGGATGCAACACACCAGCCACCAGGTATTCGACAACAAGGGCCAGCCCTGGGGTGTGAGAGGCAGCTTCAACGACATCACCGACGCCATGCTGGCCAACGAAAAGCTCGGCCAGTTGACCCGGGCCGTGGAGCAAAGCCCCGCTGCGATCGTCATCACCGACACCAGCGGCATCATCGAATACGTCAATCCACGCTTCAGCAGGATAACCGGCTATAGTTATGATGAAGCCGTAGGCCAGACGCCGGGCATACTCAAATCCGGCAAACAGAGCAAGACCCTCTACGAAGAGATGTGGAAAACCATCACCGCTGGCGGTGAATGGCGCGGCGAACTGCTAAACAGGCGCAAGGACGGTTCGCTCTACTGGGAGTTCGCTTCGATTTCTCCGTTGTTCGACAAAGAGAACCGTATCAACGGCTACCTGGCGGTCAAGGAAGACATCACCGAGCGCAAGGCCATAGAGCAGGAACTGGCCCACAGTCGCAAGGACCTGATCATCAAGCATTCCGAAATGCAGAAGATCTTTCTACAGGTGGAACAGGGCAAACGGGAATGGGAACAGACCCTGGATAATCTGCGCGACATCGTCATCCTGGCCGACACCGGCAACATCATACGCCGCTGCAACCGCATGCTGGTGGAAATCACCGGCAAAACCCATCAGGAGCTGTTAGGCGCCAACTGGCAGGATGTGATTGAAAACTCCGGATTCAGCTTCATCAGCTTCGACGGCAACAAGGGAGAACTGAACCACGGCAGCACAGGCCGTAGCTATGATATGACCTTATATGAAATCAACAACGCCGGCATGATCGATGGTTATGTGATTTCCCTGAATGACAACACGGAACTGCGCAATGCCACCAATGAGCTGCAAAAGGCCTATGAAGAACTGAAAAACGCCCAGATGCAGGTATTCCAGCAGGAAAAAATGGCCTCCATCGGTCAGCTGGCAGCCGGAGTGGCCCATGAGATCAACAACCCGATGGGCTTCATCTCCAGCAACCTTTCCACGCTCCACAAATACATCGAACGCATTGCCGAATACATGGACAATGCCGACCGGGCCCTGGCGGCATGCGCAACGGAGGAACAGTCGTCACAGCTCATGCTTACACGCAAGGCGCTGAAAATTGACCGCATCATGGAAGACGCCCAGCAACTGATCATGGAAAGCCAGGACGGCGCCAGCCGGGTACGCAAGATCGTTCAGGACCTGAAGAGCTTTTCACGGGTCGATCAGGCCCGGACAGGGCTGGTAGACATCAACGAAGCACTGGAAACAACCATCAACATCGCCTGGAACGAAATCAAATATGTGGCCGAGCTGAAAAAGGAGCTGGGCGAAGTGCCTCCGATCAGGTGCTTCCCGCAGCAGCTTAACCAGGTATTCCTGAATCTGTTGGTCAATGCCGCCCACGCCATTGGCAGCAGCCACGGCACCATTACCGTAAAAACCTGGTCCGACAGATCAGATATCTACGTTTCCGTCAGCGATACCGGCTGCGGCATACCGGCCGATATCCGCACCCGTATCTTCGAACCGTTCTTCACCACCAAGGAGGTGGGCAAAGGCACCGGCCTGGGTCTTTCCATCAGCTATGAGATCATCAAGAAGCATAACGGTGAGATCATGGTGGAGAGCGAAGAGGGCCAGGGCACCACCTTTACCATCCGGCTGCCGCAGGAAGGCATAGCAGTTGAGACGATTACCCAGGAGACATGATGGCGCAACATACCGGCAAAATAACAAACGGCGATGACCGATTAAAACCCGTGTCCAGCGACCTGATCCTTGATAATCTGTTCGACGGGGTCTACTTCGTCGATCTCGATCGGCGGATCACATTCTGGAACAAGGGGGCGGAGCGCATCACCGGCTACAGCAGGCAAGAGGTGCTGGGCAGGGCCTGCCATGACAACCTGCTCAGGCATATTGACGCCGAGGGCCATGAATTGTGCCTGCACGGCTGCCCGCTTTCCGAAACCATGCGGGACGGCAGCCCCAGGGAAAGCGATGTCTTTCTGCACCACAAATTCGGACATCGTGTGCCGGTTACGGTCAGAACAAACCCGGTGCGCGACAAAAAAGGCCGCATCATCGGCTCGGTCGAGATATTCAACGACAACTCCAATGCCCAGCAGATGCTGCAGGAGCTGGAAAAACTGCGCAGCGAGGTCTACCGTGACCCGTTGACCGGTGTCGGCAACCGGCGCTACGCCGAGATGAACCTGGAGACCAGGCTGCACGAATGGCACCTGCATGCCATCCCCTTCGGCGTACTTTTTCTCGACATCGACCATTTCAAAAACTTCAACGACACCTATGGCCACAAAACCGGCGATGAGGTGCTGATCATGGTCAGCCGCACGATTGCACACACACTGCGCAGCATGGACGTTGCCGCCCGCTGGGGCGGAGAGGAATTCATCGTGATTCTGCCGGGCGCCTCCCTGTCCACGATCACCTCGGTGGCCGAGCGTATCCGCAAGCTTACAGAGCACAGTTTTCTGATGGTTCAAGACAGCAAACTGAGTGTGACCCTGTCGCTGGGGGGCACACTGGCCAGTCATGACGACTCACCGGCCTCGATTGTGGCGCGGGCAGACATGCTCATGTACAACAGTAAACGTAACGGCAGAAACATGGTCACCATTGAACAGCCGGCTGCCTGAAAGCAGGACGGGTTAAAGGGGCTTAAAAGATAAAAATATGAGAGCATCGGTACCGCACATACTGCTGGCAGAGGACTCCGCAGAAGATGCCCGTCTGATCAGGGACGTACTGGCCGAGATCTTCGACAACCCGCAGATCGATCTCGCGGCAGACATGGCCGCATGTCGCGCAATGCTGGCATCGGCGAGCCACGATGTGCTGCTGCTCAGTCAGAAAATGGCTAGCGTTGGCATTACGGAAAGCTTGACGGAGTTGCACTCCTCATGGCCAGAGCTGGCCATCATTATCCTTAACCGGGATGCCGATGACTACACATGCATGCTACTGATCGAGCATGGGGCCCAGGACTGTCTGGACAAGCAGCATCTGGATCCCCCACTGCTGGGAAAGGCCATCCGGCTTGCCCTGAGCCGCAAAAGGGCGGAATCACGGTTGGCCGTCAGGGAATGGGAAGCGACGTCAAACGCCATTGCCGAAGGTCTCTGCATCATCGACCGACACGGGAACATCATCAGATGCAACAAGGCGGCGGAAAGCTTCATCGGCCTGCCGGGCAGCCGGCTGATCGGCAGGCAATGCAAACAGCTGTTTCTGGGCAAAAACAGCAATCTTAACGATTGCCCGATCGACAGGGCCATGCTGTCAAAAAAGTCAGAACGTAGCACCATCAACATCGGCGAAAAGTGGCTGGAGATCACGGTAAGCCCGATCCTCGCGACAGACGGCACTGTTGAAAAGGCCCTGCACCATGTGCGCGACATCACGGAAAGCCACAGTCTGCACGCCAAAGCAAGCCAGACCGGCGAGCTGTTTCAGCAGTTGATGCGCTATACGCCGGTTTACACCTTCATCAAGGAGGTCACACCCGACGAAAGCCGGGTGATCATCGCCAGCGAGAACTTTGAAGACATGGTCGGCGTGCCTGGCAGCCAGATGACCGGCAAGACCATGCGGGAGCTGTTCCCGCCGGACTTTGCGGACAGGATCACCCATGACGACTGGTCGGTCTGTTCGGAAGGCATGGTGCTGCAGCAGGACGAGGAATTGAACGACAGGTATTACACCACGGTCAAGTTCCCCATATTTACCGGGAGCAAGCACCTGCTGGCCGGCTTTACCCTGGATATCACCCATCGCAGACAACTGGAGATGGAAAGGGAGCGACTACTGTCCATGCTGGAGGCCATCGGGGACGAGATTCACGTTTTCGAGCAGGATACGATGCGCTTTGTGTATGTGAACCGGAGCGCCTGCAACAAACTCGGCTACAGCCTGGAGCAGATGCTGCAGATGACGCCGCTTGACATAAAAGCCGTCGGCAGCCGCAAGGAGTTTGAAAGCCGGACCATGCCGCTTGTCAGCGGCCAGCAGCAGTTGGTGACCTTTGACACCAGGCATGTGCGGGCCGATGGCTCCAGCTATCCGGTTGAGGTTCGTCTCCAGTTCGTACAATCGCCCGACAGCAGCAATGGCAAGGGCAGACTGTTCATGGCCGTGCTGCATGACATCAGCGAACGGGTGGAAGCCCGCAAAAGGCTGCAGCACCTGCAACTGCAATCGGAACGCTTCCGCACGGCGCTGGATCAGGTGCCCTCTTACATCTACATGAAGGATCGGGACTCACGTTATACCTTTGCCAACCAGGCCACGTTAAAACTGTTTGGCTGCCCGGATGAAGAGCTTGTCGGCAGTTGCGATGACCGCTTCTTCCCGCCGGAGACGGTAAAACTTTTAAGGGAAATTGATCTGCGCGTACTGGCCGGCCAGCAGAACCAGGAAGAAATCACAGTGGACTACGCAGATGGCCGTCAGATTGTCTACTGGGAAGTCAAGACCCCCCTGCATGCCTCCCCGGATGATGACACCATCATCGGCCTGTTGGGTATCTCCAGCGACATTACCGCCGTAAAAGAATCGGAAAAGGCCGTACTGAGGCTTCAGACACAGTTGATGGAGAGTGAAAAACTGGCCTCCATCGGGCAACTGGCGGCCGGCGTCTCCCATGAGATCAACAATCCGCTTGGCTACATCTACAGCGATCTGAGCACACTGGAGCGCTATGCCGAAAAGTACAACCAGTACATCTCCCTGCTGGAGCAGGGCATCCAGAACCTGTCCGGCGCTATGCCGGAAGAGATCGAAGAAGTCAGGCAAAGACTGAAGATTGACTATGTCAGGACGGATATGGAAGAATTGATCCGGGAATGCTGCGACGGGGTCGAACGGATCAAAACCATTGTTACCGATCTGAAAACCTTCGCCCGCAATGATCTGGATCAGTTGAGCGAGACCGACATGAACCAACTGCTCGATAGCACCTTGAGCCTGCTACGCAACGAGATAAAGTATGTGGCCGAGGTGAAGCAAGAATATGGGGTAGTACCGGCCATCATCTGCAATGGCCAACGGATGCAGCAGGTATTCATCAATCTGCTGATCAATGCCGCCCACAGCATCGCAGACAAAAAGATGGACGAGCCGGGACAAATCACCATCCGCACATGGCAGGACGGAAAAAACATATTTGTCAGGATTGCCGACTCGGGTTGCGGCATACCGGCCGATGTTCAATCCAGAATCTTTGAGCCGTTTTTCACGACCAAGGATGTGGGCAAAGGCACCGGCATGGGGCTGTCGGTTTCACTTGAAATCGTGCGCCGCTATGGCGGTGAGATCCAGATGGAAAGCACGCCCGGCCAGGGTTCCAGCTTCACTGTCAGGCTGCCCGTGCACCAAGATTTGGATTAGCTTTTTGATGTCAATCTGCGGACAAGGGGCATACGATGGACACGTCTTCCCAGGAGAATGCAAAGATACTGTTTGTTGACGACGAGCCCAATGTGCTCAGGGCGCTGGAGCGGGTGTTTCTGGATGATGACTATGAGATCTTCACCGCCGCCTCGGGACCGGAGGGGCTGGAATCTATCAGAAAAGACGGACCGTTTCCGGTGATTGTTTCCGATTATCGCATGCCAGGCATGACCGGGGTGGAATTCCTCAGGGAAGCCTACAAGATCCACCCGGAGAGCGTGCGCATTGTCCTCTCCGGTTATGCCGACACCAGCGCGATCGTAGATGCGATCAACGAAGGGCATATCTACAAATTCATTCCCAAGCCCTGGAATGACGATGAACTTAGAATCACGGTCGGCAACTGCCTGGAACGCTTCCAGTTGCAGCAGAAAAACAGGATGCTGATGTCCGAACTGGAGGCATCCAACCGTCAACTGGAAGAGAAGGTCCAGCAGCGCACCGAACAACTGGAACTGAGAAACCGGGCACTGGAGTTCTCCCAAAAACTGCTGGGCAATCTGCCCGTGGCGGTGATGGCGATTGACGAGAACGGCATGCTGGTTTTCTGCAACACCAAAGCCGTGCTGCTGTTCAAGCCCTTCTGTCAGGATATGCTCGGCAGTGAAATCGGCAGGTGCTGCGATGGTCTTTTGGGCGGGATCATCGACCGGATCGAACCGGACACCACCCTGACCGACACCATCACGCTTGGCGGCCAGAGATACCGGGTAACCGGATGCAAGATGGCCTTTTTCAACAGCATGTCCACTACCATTGTGATAACAGAGGAATAACCCATGCGTACAGTTCTGTTTGTGGATGACGAAAAACCGATCCTGAAGGCAATCGAACGGATCTATCACGACCGGAGCGACATCCGCATCCTGGTAGCCCCGTCCGCCCAGGACGGGCTTGAAATCCTCAAACAGGAAGAGGTCTGGGTGGTTGTCTCCGACTACATGATGCCCGGCATGAAGGGCATCGACTTTCTGTCGCGGGTCAATCTGCTCTATCCGCAAACCGTCAGGGTGATG
>DAONZY010000045.1:0-16934 GCA_035407085.1 Deltaproteobacteria bacterium
AGTCACAACCATAGCATACAATTCATCCTGCAATGAGGAGTTTCACACATGGGCACAACAAATCAGTATTCCACAGATCAGCTTGTTCAATGGGACAAACGGCATGTCTGGCATCCCTTTACCCAGATGCTGGACTGGGAACGGGAAGACCCGATCGTCATAGTCAGGGGGGAAGGCAGCTGGCTGATCGACAGCGAGGGCAACCGTTACATCGATGGAGTTGCGTCCATGTGGACCAATGTGCATGGACACTGCAAAAAGGAGCTCAATGAGGCGCTCAAGCAGCAGGTCGACCGACTGGAGCACTCGACCCTGCTTGGTCTGGCAAGTGAGCAGAGCATCATCCTGGCCCGTATGCTGGCTGACATCACCCCACAGGGCATCGACAGGTTTTTCTACTCGGACAATGGTTCAACCGCCATGGAGGTGGCCGTTAAAATGGCCTACCAGTACCAAGTCCACAAAGGCCACCCCGAGCGAAGCACCTTTATCACCTTTCGCAATGCCTATCACGGAGACACCATCGGCGCTGTCAGTGTCGGCGGTATCGACATCTACCACACCACCTTCAAACCGTTGATGTTTGACGCCATCCAGGCCCCACCACCCTACTGCTACCGCTGTGAACTGGGCTGCAGTTCCAGAGAGAACTGCGGCATGAAGTGCCTGGAAGCGCTGGAATCCATCATCAGGGAGCACGCCGGTCACTGCGCCGGCCTGGTGATCGAGCCTATGCTCCAGGGGGCCGGCGGCATGATTGTCCAACCCAGAGGCTTTCTGAAACAGGTCCGCGAACTCTGCACCCGCTACGGCCTGCTGATGATTACCGACGAAGTCGCGACTGGTTTTGGTCGCACCGGACGCATGTTCGCCTGTAACCACGAAGATGTCATCCCGGATATCATGGCGCTTTCCAAGGGTATCGCTGGCGGATACCTGCCGATCGCCGTGACAGCAACCACCGAGGAGGTCTATTCGGCCTTTTTGGGCGAATACTCCGAGCTTAAAACCTTCTTTCACGGCCACACCTTCACCGGCAACCCGCTGGCCTGTGCGGTCGCCATCAGAAACCTGGAACTGTTCGAAAGTGAGAAGCTGATCGAAACGCTGCAGCCCAAGATTGCCTGGCTGGAACAGCGTCTCGCCAGACTGGCCGAACTGCCCCATGTGGGCGATATCCGCCAGTGCGGCATGGCGGCCGGGGTTGAGCTGGTGATCGATAAACAGAGTCGCGAAGCCTACCCCTGGGAGCTGAAAACCGGGGTCAACGTCTGTCGCGCTGCCCGTAAGCACGGGATTTTTTCGAGGCCGCTGGGCAATAACGTGGTCGTGTTCCCGCCACTGGCAATCAACATGGATGAGCTTGAACTGCTGATGGACGGGCTGGAGAAGGCAATTCGCGAAGTAACGGAATAATAGCGCCCTGCCCCGCCCGTAACGGCGGGGCTTTTTATGCTGCCACGCAATATAGGCATTGCTTTTGATTGGATTGCCGTTTTATTATCGAGCATCTTCTGCAACGAGGTGCACCGATGACACAAGACACCCGCATCCTGCTGATTGATGATGACGATACCGGTCGCAAGGCGCTTGAACGCCTGCTGAAATCATGCGGTTATGCCGTTGTCTCGGTCGCCACCGGCAGCGAGGCCATCGAGCTGATGGGGCGAGAGCAGTTCCAGCTGATCGTGTCCGACCTGCTGCTGCCGGACAGTAGCGGCATTGAAATCCTCCGACATTCCCGCACCACTTCCCCTGAAACAGAAGTTATCGTCATAACCGGATTCGCATCAGCCGAAACTGCGGTCAGCGCTATGAAGGACGGTGCCTTCGACTATATCACCAAGCCGATCAACTTTGAGGAGCTTAAATTGGTGGTCGCCAAGGCGATCGAGAAGCAGAAGCTGCTCTCCGAAAACGTTTACCTGAAAAAGCAGCTGCAGGACCGCTTCGAATTTGACAACATCATCGGCAGCTCGCCGGTGATGAAGACCATCTTTGAAAAGATGACCCGCATTGCCAAGACGGACTCGACCGTGTTGATCACAGGCGAATCTGGCACCGGCAAAGAGCTGGTTGCCAGGGCGCTGCACTTCAACGGCACCAGAAAGGACAAGCCGTTTATCGCAGTCAACTGTGGCGCCATCCCGGAGTCACTGCTGGAGAGCGAGTTGTTCGGACATGTGCGCGGCGCCTTTACCGGAGCGATCAGGGACAAAGCCGGTAAATTCGAAGCGGCCAATCACGGCACCATCTTTCTGGACGAGATCGGCACCATGCCGCAGCTCCTGCAAACCAAGCTGCTGCGGGTGCTACAGGAACAGGAAGTGGAGCGGGTAGGCTCCAACAAATCCATCAAACTGGATGTGCGGGTAATCTCTGCCACCAACCTGGATCTGCAGCAGCAGGTGCAGCTAGGCAGTTTCAGGGAGGATCTGTTCTACCGCCTGAACGTGATTCCACTGCATCTGCCGCCACTCAGGGAACGCAAACAGGACATCATGGCGCTGGTCTGGAAATTTCTCGAGAAATACTGTCAACTGATGGGACGCCACCAGATGACCATCAGTAAACAGGCACTGGAAAGACTGGAGTTGTATGCCTGGCCCGGCAACGTACGCGAATTGGAGAATCTGGTGGAGCGGCTGGTGGCCCTGACAGAGAGCGATGTTATCAACACCGAGGATCTGCCCAGCAGCATGTCTGCCACGCAAGGAAACCAATCACCATCCCGGCTGAAGGTGACCAGCAGCGGTATCGACATGGTTAACACCATCGCTGCAATCGAAAGCGACCTGATTGATCAGGCCCTGGCTCTGGGGAATGGTGTCAAGGCACGCGCGGCCCAACTGTTGGGAATCAACCGGACAACACTGGTGGAGAAGATGAAAAGGCTCAAGCTGGGTGATTTTGAACAGCCTGACAAATAGCTCTTGCAGATGGGATTTATACTGTCCGGATCAACCATCACAACAGCCAGAACACTCTTTTATTCCCCGTTTGACACGGAAGGTGGCACGAAAGGTCGCCGCCCGTATCCCCTCCTCGGTTTCAACCGCAACCTCCCCCGCAATATCCCGATCCCGACGATCTCCGGCAACAGCCTTGGCCGTTACCCGACCCCAACGAATCGGCGCATGGAACTCGAGCGCCATCGCAATCGTTGCAAAGTGCGTATTTTCGGGCAGCAGCGTCTTGATCGCTATTGCCAGTGCGGTATCAGCCAACGCTACCACCGCACCGCCATGCATCAATCCCTTACCCTGACAATGCGCCCCCTTAAAAGGCATGGAAAGCACGGCACTCCCATCGCTGGCCGCATCGATGCGCATGCCCAGGTACTCCTCGAACGGCGCCAAAGCAATCCATCCCGGCAGTTCAAAGGGTATGGCACCGTCCCTCTCAATCGGTCTTGCATAAACATCTGCGAACATTGCGCACCTCTCTGTGCCTGACTGTTTTGATTCTGAAACACAAAACGGCACCCGCCTGATAGCGGGTGCCGTTTATTGAATGGCGGGGTTGACGGGGCTCGAACCCGCGACTTCCAGCGTGACAGGCTGGCACTCTAACCGACTGAGCTACAACCCCAGGACAGACTGCATCCATCGAAAAAAACAGGGGAAGTAATTCCCCTGATGTAATTGGTGGGTGAAGAGGGGATCGAACCCCCGACATCCAGCTTGTAAGGCTGGCGCTCTCCCAGCTGAGCTATTCACCCATGATTTTATGGCGGGGTTGACGGGGCTCGAACCCGCGACTTCCAGCGTGACAGGCTGGCACTCTAACCGACTGAGCTACAACCCCGCAAAATCAGTACTGCTTGAAACTATTTATTAACTGCATCCTTCAGGGTTTTGCCAGGCTTGAACTTGGGTACAGTGGCAGCAGGAATGTTGATCTTCTTGCCGGTCTGCGGATTCTGACCTTTACGGGCAGCGCGCTTGGCGGTACAGAAGGTGCCGAAACCAACCAGACTGAGTTTGTCACCCTTTTTCAGTGCTGCTGTTACGCAGGAAATAAATGCTGCAACGGCTTTCTCTGCTTCAACCTTCTTCAGCCCGGAGTTCTCTGCTACTGCACTAATCAGTTCAGCTTTTGTCACGACACACCTCCTGAAATATATGAGAAGTAAAAGCGAAGTTGTGTTTAACAGATTTACTTCTGTACTGTCAAGGAAAATATCTCGCAAACATGCATTTTATGGGCTATCAGAGACTTTTTACCATTTTTTCACCACACAGGACAGCCATTACAGACCAACTGTTCCAAAAACACCCATAACCGGTCCAGATCAGGCAGCGTCACTGACCTGCTGTTCATAGACCACGATTGGTTTTTCCTTGTGCAGAATTACGTCCTCGTTGATCACAACCTCCTTGACGTTTGGCTGCGAGGGGACATCATACATGATGTCCAGCATGGAATTCTCAAGGATCGAACGCAGGCCACGCGCGCCGGTGTTGCGCTTGAGGGCTTCTTTGGCGATCGCCACCAGTGAACCGTCGGTAAACCTGAGGCGGATGCTTTCCATATCGAACAATTTCTGGTACTGCTTGACCAGCGAATTTTTCGGTTCCTTGAGGATCTGCACCATAGCTTCCTCATCCAGCTCGCTCAGGGTGGCCAGCATCGGCAGTCGTCCCACAAACTCGGGAATATATCCAAATTTCAGCAGGTCATCAGGCGTCACATTATTGAGCAGTTCACCCATCTTCTTCTCAGACCGCTTTTTTACATCGGCGCCAAAACCGAGGCTCTTCTTGCCGATACGCTGCTGAATAACGCTGTCCAGACCGGCAAAAGCGCCACCACAGATAAACAGGATGTTGGTTGTATCAACCTTCATAAACTCCTGCTGGGGATGCTTACGCCCCCCCTTGGGAGGAATACTGGCTACGGTTCCCTCGATGATCTTGAGCAGTGCCTGCTGCACACCCTCGCCCGACACGTCCCTGGTCAGGGACGGAGAATCACTCTTACGGGCAATCTTGTCGATTTCATCGATATAGATGATCCCTTTCTGAGCCCGTTCCACATCATAATCAGCGGCCTGCAGCAAGCTGAGGATGATGTTTTCCACATCCTCGCCCACATACCCGGCCTCAGTCAGGTTGGTGGCATCTGCCATGGCAAACGGCACCTTCAGAATCCTGGCCAGGGTCTGGGCCAACAGGGTCTTGCCTGAACCGGTTGGGCCGAGCAGCAGAATATTGCTCTTCTGCATCTCCACATCACCCGGTTTGGCGATGGTTTCAATGCGTTTGTAATGGTTGTATACCGCTACTGACAGCACCTTCTTGGCACGATCCTGCCCGATCACATACTCGTCGAGCACATCCTTGATTTCCTTGGGCTTGGGCAGTTTCTTGACATCGGGACCAAGGGTCTGCTCCATCTTAAGCTCTTCAGCAACTATGTCATTGCAAAGCTCGATACACTCATCACAGATATAAACCGCCGGTCCGGCGATCAGTTTCCTGACTTCCTCCTGGTTCTTGCCACAGAAGGAACAGGTCAGGTTTTCCTGGTTCTTGTCGCGTCTGCTGCTCATTGTGTGCCCCCCTCCTCCGGCTTGCGGACAAAAATGGCATCAATCAGGCCGTATTCCTTGGCCTCCTCGGCAGACATGAAATAATCACGCTCGGTGTCCGCCTCGATCTTTTCCTTGGGCTGCCCGGTCGTGCTGGCAAGAATACTGTTAAGTTCTTCCTTCATGCGCAGGATTTCCCTGGCATGGATACTGATATCAGTTGCCTGCCCCTGGAAACCGCCCAGCGGCTGGTGGATCATGATCCGGGAATGGGCCAGACTGTAACGCTTGCCCTTTTCACCGGCTGCCAACAGCAAAGCCCCCATGGAGGCGGCCTGCCCGACACAGATAGTGGAAACCGGCGCTTTGATGTAGTGCATCGTGTCAAAGATCGCCATACCGGCCGTTACCACACCACCAGGCGAATTGATATAGAAATGAATATCCTTGTCCGGATCTTCTGCCTCCAAAAACAGCAACTGGGCTATAATCAGGTTGGCAACCTGATCGTCCACGCCTCCGCCCAGAAATACGATCCGTTCCTTGAGCAACCGGGAATAAATATCATAGGCCCGTTCTCCACGACCGCTCTGTTCAACCACCATTGGGATATACATATGCACCTTTCCTCTGCAGACCGCAGCGCAGTCCTGACACAAATCAACCGTTAAACCGGCAGCCAGCCGGCTGAACACTATTCACCCTGCTTTGCCGGCGCTTCAACCTCGGTGATTTTTGCATTATCCAGCAGGAACTGGATTGCCTTTTCATCCTTGATTTCAGAAATCAGCCGTTCCCTGGCACTCTGGTTGGTAGCATGATACTGGCGGATCTTCTCCAGCAGGTCTGCGTTACCGGAAGCCATCTGCTCGTAGCGTTTTTCCAGTTCATCGTCACCGGCCTCGATCTTTTCCTTCTCGACCAGCGCCATCAGCAGCAGGCCACCCTTGACCTTGCTGACCGCCATATCACAGAAGCGCACCTTGAAAATATCATCATTAAGCCCCATCATTTCAAGTGTCATCTGCTGCACCTTGAGACGGTTCTTGAGATTGTTAAGCATGAACTCCAGCTGACGGTTGACCATGGCCTGGGGCACGTCCAGCGGGTTCTTCTCGATCAGTTTTTCAATCACCATATCCTTGAGCGCCATATCAATACGGTCAAGCTCATGCTGTTCCCGATATTCGGTCAGCTTGGCACGCAACTGCTCCATGTTTTCGTATTCACCGAATTGCTGGGCAAACTCGTCGTCCAGCTCTGGCAGTTCCTTGCGCTTGATTTCCTTGAGCGTGACCTGGAAGACCCCTTCCTTTCCGGCAGCTTCCGGATTGCGGTACCCTTCCGGCAAGGTAATCCTGATTGCGCGCTCTTCACCGACCTTCATACCTACCAGCTGTTCCTCAAAGCCAGGCATCAGCAGATTGGCACCCACCTGAACTTCAGCCTCATCGGCGTTCTGTGTCTCTTCGGGGAAGCCATCCACACTGAAGGTATAGTCCAGTATTACCACATGGCCATTTTCAACTGCCGCACCTTCCTCAACCGGCACCAGTTGGGCCATGTTTTCGCGCATGCGAACGATCTCACCTTCAACGCTCTCGGGGCTGGGGACATATTTTTCCTTTGTCAGTTCCAGTCCCTTATATCCCTTAACCTTAACTTCCGGCATAACTTCCACGGTAGCGCTGTATTTGAATGGTTCACCCTCGGCCAGCATATCGCTTTCTATGGAGGGAGGATCAAGCGGTTCAATCTTGTTTTCGTCAAGCGCCTTGAAAAGCGTTTTCTCGTACAACCGACGCATAACATCGTCACGCATGGCATCGCTGTATGTGCGCCTGACAAGCGACATGGGCGCCTTGCCCGGACGGAAACCCTGCAGTTTGGCGCGTTTCTGGATAGCGGCATACGATTTTTCGATCTCGCTATTGACCTGTTCTACAGGGACCTCGATATTAAGCTTCTTGGTAACAGAGTTTATCGTCTCGACTTGTACCTGCATTACGGAAACCTCACACTGATTGAATTTTATGTTGAATACTGATCAAGCTATCGGGCAAATAATCTGCCTGCAAACGTCATTTCGGGAATGTCATAAAGGCGGAGAGGGAAAATCGGTATGAATCAGCCTTCCGAATGGAAATATCTGCATCCGCCATGAGGACAGCACCGGTGACAATGCCACCCGCAGACATATAAAAAATGGTGCGAGAGAGGAGACTTGAACTCCTATACCTTGCGGTGCCAGATCCTAAGTCTGGTGCGTCTGCCAATTCCGCCACTCTCGCATGCATATGTCCGCCTGCATGGTACAGAATAATCAAAAATATGTGAAAAACTTCTGACGGTCAAGAAATTTTATTGGTCACCCACCGGCAAGCTTGACCCGATAACCGAGCAGCTCCAGCTCCCTGGCCAATAATTCGCGGTGGTCTCCCTGTATCTCAATCAGACCATCCTTGAGTGTGCCGCCGCAGCCGCACTTCTTCTTGAGAGCCGAGGCCAGATCCTTAAGTGCGGCACCGGCCAGCGGTACACCGCTGATCACGATCACGGTGCCGCCGCTACGCCCTTTAACCTGACGCTGCAGCCTGACCGTTCCGTCAGAAAAACTGGAGGTCTGCGGCACAATTTTTCGCCGCTCCGGCTTGACCCGTCCGCCATCGGAAGAGTACACCAGCACGCGATCTTCACCCCTGCTCATAACCATTCCTTTCCAGGCCTGCAGTTCCAAAGCAGCCGCCACCACTGTTCAGCAGCGCATGCGGCTACTTGCCCCAGTCACGGGAATAACGGAAATCCCGGTCGATTGTGCGGTTGGAGACCTTGGCGATCACCGGCAAACGACGCTTGAAGTGGGAATTCTGGACCCGCCCATAGACCGTGGCAACAAACTCCGGGGCAAAGCCGGCCCCGATCAGCTCTGTCCTTGTCATGCGCTGATCGACCATGGCATACAGCAGTTCGTCCACCTGGCGGTAGGTGAAACCCAGTTCCTCTTCGTCGGTCTGACCGGCCCAAAGATCCGCTGACGGCTGCTTGTTGATAACCTCGGACGGCACCCCCATCGCCTCGGACAACTGCCAGACCTGGGTTTTATACAGATCACCGATCGGGTTGAGCGCACTGGCCATGTCACCGTACAGGGTGCCGTAGCCCAGCAGAAGTTCGGTTTTGTTGCTGGTGCCCAATACCAGTGCCGGAAGCAGTGCAGAATGATCAAAAAGCACTGTCATCCTCTCACGGGCCATTTTGTTGCCACGCCGCATATTATCAGCATCGGGGAACATCCCGAAGTAGGCATCCACCATCGGGGTAATCTGTACCAGTTTAAAATTCACGCCGCAGGCTGCGGCGACCAGACGGGCATGGGCCTCGCTCTCCGGGTTGCTGGTCTTGTATGGCATACAGATGGCATGCACGTTTTCCGGCCCCAGGGCCTCGGCGGCGATAAACGCCACCAGTGCCGAATCTATACCCCCCGACAACCCCAGTACCGCGCGACTGATCCCGACCTTGCGCACCTCGTCGCGCACAAAGCTTACCAGCATGCGCCGCAGCAAATCCGTATTCACTGACAGGGCAGACATCACAGCCCCCTTTCCCGTTCAATGCGCCTTAGTTCTCGCATGGTAACAAACAGATTTTCGTCACGCAGCATGGGCGAGAAGATGCGTTCTCGCCTGAGCCAGCCTTCCTCCAAGCGAGCCGAGACACGGTCCTCTTCGAACAGCACCCCGCGGGCAACGGAAACCCCAGACGGACCCACATACTCCGAACCGCCCCAGAAACCGACACCGTCTTCAAAACCAACCCGGTTACAATAGAGCACATGGCAGTTCAGGAACATGGCGGTGGTAGCGGCAAGCTGCTGCCAGGCACGGGCCGACCCCAGACATTCCCCCTCCACACCGCGGGCCGGACTGCTGGAAAGACAGATCAGCGTAGCAGCGCCGTCCATGGCCAGGATATAGGAAGCGGAGAGATGCCACATATCCTCGCAGATCAGCATGCCCATCCGGCCAAAACGGGTATCAAAGGCACGGAAGGCTTCTCCCCGAGCCAGATAGCGCTGCTCGTCAAAGAGACCGTAGGTGGGGAGGTAGACCTTGCGATGCAGATGAAGGATGCGCCCCCCCTCCAGATAAAGTGCGGCGTTAAAGAAACTGTAGCCGTCCGTGACCTCCACCATGCCGACCACAATCGATATGCGACGCGAAAGCTCCTGAAGCCGGACAATCTCGGGCGCATCCAGCCGCAGCGCCACCTCGGGCACCAGATCCTTGAGCAGGTAACCGGTCAGCGCCAGCTCAGGGAATACAATTAGATCCGCCCCCGATGCCAGGGCCTGTTCAACCTCGGCCTCGATCAGGGCCAGGTTTTCCGCCACACAGCCCAGCCTGGGCTTGATCTGCGCCAGAACCACGTTCACATCCGACATAATCCCTCCGTCATACTTATCCAAAGCATATCTTGGTTCAAGCAACGCCACATGACCGCTCGTGCAGCACAATCACTGCCCGATGGTTGTCGCCAGCAGATAAACAGTATAACCGGCATAGCAGGCCAGCAGGATGCCCCCCTCCACGCGGTTGATACGGCCGGTGCCCCGGAAACCGTAGCTGAAAAAAAATAGCGATACCGTCAGCGCCCCCATGGTCAGCATATCCCGGGAAAGTATATCCATACCGACCGGCATCGGTTGGATGCAGCCGGCAATGCCGACTACCGCCAGCGTATTGAACAGATTAGAGCCAAGAATATTGCCCAGCGCGATATCATGTTCCCCCTTGCGGGCGGCAATCACCGAAGAGGCCAGTTCCGGCAGCGAGGTGCCGACCGCAACGATAGTCAGGCCGATTACCAGGTCACTAACCCCCAGACTGTGGGCGATCTCCACCGCCCCCCAGACCAGGATGCGCGAACTGACAATCAGCATCAGCAGACCAGCGCCAAGCCAGCCTAACGCCACCTTTAGCGGCATGGCGTGCTGCTGCAGTTCATCCTCGACTTCACGGCCAAAATCGTCCGCCCTGGTCCGCAGGCCGCTGTAAATCGTCCAGACCATCAGTCCACCAAAAACAGCCAGCAGCAGCACAGCGTCCATGCGGCTCAACTTTCCATCCCTCAGCTGCCAGACTGCCAGGGCAGTAACAGCAGTCAGTATCGGCAGTTCCTTGCGCAGCACCTGGGAGTGCACAATGATTGGGCTGATCAGCGCAGTAACACCCAGTATCAAGGCGATATTGGTAATATTGGAACCATAGGCGTTGCCCAGGGCAATACCCGGATTCCCCTGGGAAGCTGAAATAGCCGAAACAACCATCTCCGGTGCCGATGTGCCAAAACCGACAATCACCATGCCGATCAAGAGCGGCGGCATACCGAAATGGCGGGCCGTGGAAGCGGCCCCTTCCACGAAACGGTCAGCGCTCCAGACCAGCAGCGCCAGACCGGCAACGATTGCAATAATTGCCATACTCATGAATGTATCACCCAACCCCCTGATTTGTTGAATCTATTTTATTGTTCCCCTGGCGCCAGCCTTAATAAGCCAGCTCAAAGGCATTGACAATATGCTCTATCCGATGCCGGCCATTCTGCGACAACAGAATCGCAACCACATCAAAGCGTGCATTGCGGTCATGCAACCTGTTTTTTGACAGGTAGGTCAGGGCCGCCTTGGATATCTGCCGCTGCTTGAAGGGGGTCACCGCCAGTTGCGGGACGCCGTAGGAAAGATCACGCCGCGTCTTCACCTCGACAAAGACATGGCTGTCGGCTTTGGAATCAAAGGCGATGATATCCACCTCGCCACCCTTGCATCTAAAATTGCGTTCCAGGATGCGAAAGCCCTTACCGGCCAGAAAAACAGCCGCCAGTTGTTCACCCTGATCCCCGATGCCCCTGTTGTCGCAAACTGCACGCATGATTGTCTCCGCAAACTGTGGCCCATCCGGACCAAAGTGGCCAAAACATTAGCACGATCATACCCGGAGGGTCAAAAATTATTAAGCCGTCAAGCCCGCTATCAAGCTTATCAAACACCAGAACCCGCGCAGCCCCATCCCCCAATCCAGATTGACTTGTATAGGTTGCGGGTGATATCTTGACCGACAATTCATCAGCAAGGAGCTTGCAATGGCCGAACACGACCTGTCCGACAAACAGAAGCAGTATCACCTGGATATCCCACAGCAGAGCCAGCCTTTCTTCCTGAAAGGCTCCAACTGCTATGATTGGGGCATGAAAAACCGCCTGGCGCGCATCTTCAACCCGGAATCGGGCAAGACCGTCATGCTGGCCTTTGATCACGGCTATTTCCAGGGGCCCACCACCGGCCTGGAACGCGTGGATCTGACCATTAATCCTCTGGTACCTTACGCCGACGCCCTGATGTGCACGCGGGGCATCCTGCGTTCCGTGATCGACCCATCTGCCCAGAAATCAGTGGTGATGCGGGCCAGCGGTGGACCCAGCATACTGAAAGATCTCTCCAACGAACAGATAGCGGTGAACGTGGAAGACGCCCTGCGCATGAACGTGAGCGCCATGGCAGTGCAGGTTTTCGTGGGTGGTGCCTGCGAAACCCAGACCATTCACAATATGACCAGGCTGATCGACAGCTGCAACCGCTACGGCATGCCAGTGCTGGGCGTAACTGCAGTAGGCACGGAGCTGACCCGCGACGCACGCTATATCAGCCTGGCGGTCCGCATGCTGGCCGAGCTGGGTGCAGCCTTTGTCAAAACCTACTATGTGCCTGACTTTGAGACGGTGGTGGCATCCTGCCCGGTACCGATCGTGATCGCCGGCGGCAAAAAACTGCCCGAACTGGAAGCCCTGCAGATGGCCCGCAACGCCATCGATGCCGGTGCCGCGGGCGTGGACATGGGACGCAACATCTTCCAGTCTGATGCGCCGGTGGCCATGATCAAGGCCGTGCGCAAGGTCGTCCATGAAAACATGTCCGCTGAACATGCCTACCAGTTTTTCCAGGAGCTTGCAAACCAATGAAAGTCGGCATGTACTACCGTAACAGCGACGTGCGGGTTGAAGAACAACCCATACCAGAGGCAGGTGCGGGCGACGTACTGATCAAGGTCATGGCCAGCGGCATCTGCGGCAGCGACCTGATGGAGTGGTACCGCATCAAAAAGGCACCGCTGGTGCTGGGGCACGAACTGACCGGCCAGATTGTTCAGGTCGGCCCTGGCATAGAGCACGTCACAATCGGGCAGCGGGTATTCGCCACCCACCATGTGCCCTGCGACGAATGCATCTACTGCCTGCAGGGGCACGAGACCGCCTGTCTGACCTTCCAGGAGAAAAACAACTTCACTCCAGGCGGATTTGCCCAATACCTGCGTGTATCGGGGCGCAGCGTGCGCACCGGACTGCTGGTGCTGCCGGACGAACTATCCTACGAAACCGGCACATTCATCGAACCGTTGGCCACAGTCGTGCGCGGCTGCCGAACCATGGGCATCACTCCCGGCGACAGCGTGATGATCTTTGGCGCCGGTCTGGCCGGGCTGCTGTTTGTCAAACTGGCAAAGGCCCTTGGCGCTGGTCGGGTCACAGTGGCAGACGTAAACGAATACAGACTGACAGTCGCCAGCCGTGCCGGCGCAGATTTCACGGTAAATGCCGCCGATGACGTGACGGCCTTTCTGCAGCAGCATACCGGACGGCTGGCCGACAAGGTCGTAATCAGCACCGGCGCCCTGCCGGCGGCCAAAGCAGCACTAAGCAGCGTCGACCGTGGCGGCACCGTGCTTTTCTTTGCCGTGGCCCAGCCAGGTGAGACCATCGCTGTGGACTTCAACCCCTTCTGGCGCAACGACATCAGCTTCAAGACATGTTACGGCGCTGCTCCGCGTGACAATCGACAGGCCATGGAGCTGCTGCGCTGCGGCGCAGTCGACGTATCCGACATGGTCACCCACCGCCTGCCAATTGATCGGATCGGCGAGGCCTTCCGCATCGCAGCAGAACCGACCGGCACACTCAAGGTCATCATCGAGCCCAAACAGGATTAACCACCCTGCCATCCGGAACCAACCGACAGAGACGGCATCAGTCCTTTTTATCGCCCGGCGGCAGTTCAATCACCGGCTTCTCGGCCGGGCGGTAAAGTAGAAAGGTCCGGCCAAGCACCTGGGCCACTTCAGCCCCGCATGCATCGGCCAGCATCCCGGCTGCTGCATGTTTGTCAAGCGAGCAGCTTTCCAGCAGCTTGACCTTGATCAACTCGTGGTGATCCAGGGCCACGCTGGCCTCATTGATCAGCGACTCCTCGATTTCCTTTTTGCCAATCTGAATCACCGGTTTGAGGCTGTGCCCCAGGGCGCGCAAACAACGTTTCTGTTTTCCCGTCAACATACATCTATCTCCCGTTTCATGTCATAAACAGCCCGGACTGTATAGCATATCGCCGAAGGCTGTCAAAGCGGAATCGACCCTCTTCCCTCACAAGCTATATTACTGCCGTGCCGCTGCGTCAGCTAAAAAACGCATATACATCAATTGACATTTGTGATACAAAAATACAATTTTGCTATTGAATAGCCTTAAGACTACGCCGCATCTTGCGGCCTTCAGGAGGTTTGCTGCATGCATCCAGGTAAAAATTCGATCTCACCGGCTTTGACATCCTTCAACCAGGAACCGCTCCCAGTTTCGAAGGATCCTGCCAGAAAAAACGCTGCAAAGGTACACCACCTGCCCCCCTCGATCTGGAAGAAGATGGTAGACACTCCCAAGAGCCCGCTGGACAAATCCATCGAACGCGCCAGGGACTTTTTCTTCCGCGAGCAACTGCCGGACGGATACTGGTGGGCAGAGCTGGAATCCAACGTCACCATTACCGCCGAGTACATCATGCTGTTTCACTTCCTTGGCATGGTGGACAAGATCCGCGAACGCAAACTGGCCAACTACATACTCAGCAAGCAGACCCCAGAGGGATACTGGACCATCTGGCACAACGGGCCGGGTGACCTCTCCACCACCATCGAAGCTTACTTCGCCCTCAAACTGGCCGGATACCCGGCCGACCACGAGGCCATGGTCAAGGCACGGGTCTTCATCCTGGCAAACGGCGGCATCATCAAGTCGCGCGTATTTACCAAAACCTTTCTGGCACTGTTCGGAGAATTTGCCTGGTTCGGGGTTCCTTCCATGCCGATTGAACTGATGCTGCTGCCGGACTGGGCTTATCTGAATATTTATGAATTTTCCAGCTGGGCCCGTGCCACCATCATACCGCTTGCAATCGTCATGGCCGAGCAGCCGGTGCGCAAACTGCCCCCCCGGGCGCGTGTACAGGAGCTGTACGTCCGACCGCCGCGACCAACCGACTACACCTTCACCAAAGAGCACGGTATCATCACCTGGAAGAACTTCTTTATCGGGGTTGACCATTTGCTCAAGGTTTATGAATCCAGCCCGATCAGACCGTTCAAGAAGCGGGCCACAGCCATGGCTGAGCAGTGGATACTGGAACATCAGGAAGCGACCGGCGACTGGGGAGGCATCCAGCCGGCCATGCTCAACTCGATCCTGGCGTTGCACTGCCTGGGCTATGCAAACGACCACCCTGCCGTTGTCAAGGGGCTGGAGGCAATGGCCAATTTCTGTATCGAGGACGAAGACAGCATAGTACTGCAGTCCTGCATCTCTCCGGTATGGGACACCGCCCTGGCCCTGGTCGCCATGCAGGAAGCCGGCGTGCCGACCGACCACCCGGCGCTGATCAAGGCCGCCCAATGGCTGCTGGATCTGGAGGTACGCCGCAAAGGGGACTGGTCCATAAAATCACCCGACCTGGAGCCGGGCGGCTGGGCCTTCGAGTTCATCAACGACTGGTATCCGGATGTGGATGACTCGGGCTTTGTGATCATGTCCATCAAGGACATCAAGGTACGCGACCGCAAACACAAGGAACAGGCCATCAAGCGCGGCATATCCTGGTGTCTGGGCATGCAGAGCGAGAACGGCGGCTGGGGTGCCTTTGACAAGGACAACACCAAACACATCCTCAACAAGATTCCATTCGCCGACCTGGAGGCCCTGATTGATCCGCCCACAGCCGATCTGACCGGTCGCATGCTGGAGCTGATGGGAAACTTCAACTATCCGATCAGCCACCCCATAGCCGCCCGCGCCCTGGAATTTCTCAAACAGGAGCAGGAGCCGGAAGGCCCCTGGTTCGGACGCTGGGGCGTCAACTATCTCTACGGCACCTGGTCGGTTCTCTGCGGTCTGGAGGCCATCGGCGAAGACATGAACAGCCATTATGTCAGAAAGGCCGTCAACTGGCTTAAATCCACACAGAACATCGACGGGGGCTGGGGCGAGGTCTGCGAGTCCTATTACGACCGTTCCCTGATGGGCAGCGGCCCCAGTACCGCCTCCCAGACCGGCTGGGCACTGCTGTCTCTGATGGCTGCCGGAGAGGTCGACTCCAAGGCGGTTGTACGCGGGATAGAATACCTGCTGGCGACCCAGAATGAAGACGGCACCTGGGACGAAGAGGCATTCACCGGCACCGGTTTCCCAAAGTTTTTCATGATCAAGTACCACATCTACCGCAACTGTTTCCCTCTTACCGCATTGGGCAGATACAGAAGGTTGGGCATAGAACAGGGCAAAAAGCACTAGAGCTTTGGCAGCAGATGCAGTCCAAACTGTGGGAAAGCCCCGGATTCAGCCAAGCCGGGGCTTTCACCTTTTTTTGACATAACCGGTTTCCATACCCTGTCATGGGTAACGTTTACCGCAGAATTGAAATATTTATCGAGAAGCCTTCCAACATGAAAACATTCATAACCGGCGCGACCGGATTCATAGGTGCAAGCATCGTCAGAGAACTGCTCAGGGACGGCCGGGAGGTACGCGCCCTGGTGAGGGAGGGGTCGGACACCTCCAATCTGACCGGTCTGGACATCGAGCTCTGGAAGGGCGACCTGCGTGACAGCAAGAGCCTGAAGGACGGGCTGAAAGGCTGTGACGTACTCTACCACGCAGCAGCCGACTATCGCCTCTGGACCCGCGACCCACAGGAGATGTACCGCATCAACGTGGACGGCACGGCTGCTATCCTGGAATCTGCACTGGAGAACAATCTGAAACGGGTGGTCTATACCAGCAGCGTCGGCACGCTGGGGAATCCGGGTGACGGCACTCCCGGCCGGGAAGACATGCCCGTGGGGCTGTCCGACATGGTCGGGCACTACAAGAAAAGCAAGTTTCTCGCTGAAAGGGAGGCCGATAAATTCGTTGCCCGAGGTCTGCCACTGGTCATCGTCAATCCGTCCACCCCGATCGGTCCAATGGATATCAAGCCAACACCGACCGGCAAGATCATTGTTGATTTTCTCAATCGCAAAATGCC
>DAONZY010000045.1:17034-22195 GCA_035407085.1 Deltaproteobacteria bacterium
GGAACCGCTCATACCGCTGACAGGCGTGCAAATGGCGGCCAAGTTCATGTTCTTCGACCCATCCAAGGCTGTGCGCGAACTGGGCCTGCCACAGACACCGGTCAGCAGCGCCCTGGAAAACGCCGTGGCCTGGTTCAGAGCCAACGGTTATGCATAAGGATCGTCCACGAGAGTTCCTGATGCATCGGTGTTCCATGAGCCTGAAAACTTGCACCACCAGACAGAGGTTTAAATGTTACTAAAAACCATAAACAGCCCGGCCGACCTGAAGAAACTGAAGCCGGAACAACTTCCCCAGCTTGCCGGTGAGGTGCGCCAGTTCCTGCTGGAAACCGTGTCCACCACTGGAGGGCACCTGGCCTCCAACCTGGGTGTGGTTGAACTGACCATCGCATTGCACTACTGTTTCGACTCACCAAATGACAAGATCATCTGGGATGTGGGACACCAGGCTTACACCCACAAGATATTGACCGGTCGGCGGGACAGTTTCCACACCCAGCGGCAATACAAGGGGCTTTCCGGATTCCCCAAGCGATGCGAATCCGAACACGACGCATTTGGCGTGGGGCATTCCTCCACATCCATCTCGGCAGGCCTGGGCATGGCTACCGCAGCCAGCCTGGCCAACAGCAGTAACCACGCCATCGCTGTGATTGGCGACGGATCACTGACTGGAGGCATGGCCTTCGAGGCGCTCAACCAGGCCGGCCATCTCAAGAAGAATCTGATCGTAATCTTGAACGACAACGAGATGTCGATTTCAAAAAATGTGGGCGCCTTTTCCTCCTTCATTTCCCGAAAAATGAGCGGAAAATACTACCGAGATCTGAAAAAGGAGATGCAGGGGCTGCTAAGCCACATACCAGCCATTGGCTCTGACATCCTCCACTTTGCCCGTCGTGCGGAGAACTCACTGAAGAGCTTCCTGACACCTGGCGCACTCTTTGAGGCGTTGGGGTTAGACTACGTCGGACCGATCAATGGCCACGACCTGCCGCAGCTGATCAATGTCCTCAACAGCGCCAGTCAGCTGGAAGGACCGCTGCTGCTGCACGTCATGACCACCAAAGGCAAAGGCTACACACCGGCCGAAGAAACCCCGGACAAATTCCACGGCGTAGGCGCTTTCGACATTACCACGGGCAAGAGCGCACCCAAGGCAGCTGCCAGGACCTATACAGATGTATTCAGCGAAACCATGCTTGAACTGGCAGAAAAGGACCCCAAGATCGTGGCTATCACCGCCGCCATGCCCGAGGGAACCGGCCTGAAGAAGTTCTCAGAACGTTTTCCGGACAGATTTTTCGACGTGGGCATCGCCGAACAGCACGCCATGACCTTCGCCGCCGGACTGGCGGTAGATGGCTTCAGACCGGTAACCGCCATCTACTCCACCTTTGTGCAGCGTGCTTACGACCAGGTTTTTCACGACATCTGCCTGCAGAAGCTGCCGGTCACCATCGCCATGGACCGGGCCGGACTGGTGGGGGATGACGGCCCCACCCACCACGGTGTGATGGACTTCTCCTATCTGCGTCACCTGCCCGGCATCACTTTGATGGCGCCCAAGGACGAAAACGAACTGCGACACATGCTGAAAACGGCCATCTGCCATGACGGGCCGATTGTCGTACGCTACCCCCGTGGCAACGGTTACGGCGTTGAGATGGATCACAAACTGCAAACACTGGAAATCGGTCGAGGCGAACAGCTCATCGATGGCACCGACCTGTGCATCATCGCCATCGGCGCCACCGTGCAGCCAGCCTGCATGGCCGCCGAGCAGCTCATGGCCAAAGACATCAGCGCCGGAGTGATCAATGCCCGCTTTGTCAAACCGCTTGATGCCGGGTTGATACTGGCCGCCGCCCGTAAAACCGGCCACATCCTCACCGTTGAGGAAAACCTTCTGCAGGGAGGATTCGGCAGCGCAGTACTGGAACTGCTCTACGATAACAACATGCAGGATGTGCGCGTAAAACGGCTGGGCATACCTGACCAGTTTGTGGAACATGGCAGTCAGGTCCAACTGCGCAAGGATATGGGCATTGACGCTGACGGCATTGCCGCATCGGCGGAGATCTTTTTAAAAAATCAAAAATAACAATAGCCACATAGTCACAGTGTTTTCAGAGAAAGACAAAAATGCTTTATCTCCAGTTTTTTGAATATCTCTGCACCCTGTGGCAAACGAAAGGAAGTCTACAAAATGCGTTTTCCCATGCGTCTCAATTATGACCTGACAAAGTACATCATCAGCAACAAGATGAAGAAAATCGACAAATACCCGCTGGTGCTGATGCTGGAACCAACCCACCTCTGCAACCTGGCCTGTCCCGGTTGCGGGCGCATCCGCGAATATGCAGACACGCTCAAGGATATGATGACACTGGAAGATTGTCTGAAATCAGTCGATGAATGCCCGGCGCCGGTTGTTACCATTACCGGAGGCGAGCCATTCCTCTACCCGGAGATACATGAGCTGATCAAGGGGGTATTGCAGCGCGGCAAGCACATCTACCTCTGCACCAACGCCCTGCTGCTTGATAAACACGTTGACCTGCTGCCGGCCCATCCCAACTTCATTCTCAACATCCATATGGACGGACTTGAGGAGACCCACGACCGCGCCCTCAACCGCAAAGGCGCCTTCAAGATCGCTATCGACGCCATTGCCAAGGCCAAAAAGAAGGGCCTGCGTGTCTGTACCAATACCACCATCTTCAAGGAAACCGACCTGGTGGAGATCGAAATGCTGTTTTCCCGCCTGGAAGAGATGGGCGTGGACGGCATGCTGGTCGCCCCCGGCTTTGACTACGAAGCTGTCGGTGAAAAGCTGTTCCTGGAGCGTCGCGATATCGAACGCAAATTTGCAGAGGTCTACGAGATGAGCAAGCGCCACCGCTTCTTCTCCACCCCCATGTATCTGCGTTTCCTCAAGGGTGAAAAAAAGCTGGAATGCACCCCCTGGGGCAACCCGACCCGCAACCCGCGCGGCTGGAAGGCCCCCTGTTACCTGATTACCGATGCCCACTATCCGACCTACAGGGAAATGATGGAGAAAACCGACTGGAACAAATACGGCGTCGGCAAGGACCCGCGCTGTTCGCAATGCATGATGCACTGCGGTTTTGAACCAAGCGTGGTGGAAGAAATCGGCAAAAGCCCGAAAGACATGCTTGAAATGTTCATCTGGAATCTCACATAGGCCTTTTGAGGGTTGTTGAGTATGGTTTATATTTGTTGATATTGTATTAGATTACAAGCAGTTATCGGTTGTTTCGACCGCTAGAGTCCGTTAGGGTTTTAGCGGTTTTTTTATGTCGTCACAGCAGCAGATATCGTTACAGCAAACCCAAAACAGGTGGAGGAATTCGACTACAAATTGCGTTAATCAAGTTAAGTGTCAGGGCCTTCGCAAAATGCTGCAACCATTTTCAAGATAAATTTTGTAACTCGAGCTTCTTGCAAAAGCCACATAAGTGTCATTCCGGCAGGTTTCTGGCCGAAATCCAGCTTTTAACCTATTGAAAAGAATGGATCCCCGACAGAACCATTCGGGGATGACAATCTTTTTGCAAGAGCCTCACTCAATTAAGTGTTGCACACTGTTCTCAATTAGATTACAAACACAATCATTATGAGAACGGCGCAAAAGAAAGAACAGAAAAAAATCGGCAGGCCTTGCTGAGACACTGTTCAGCGACTACCGGCGACGTATCCTGTCGTTGTTGCTGTTGCGCCCCGACGAGCATTTTCATGTCAGGGAAATTTCCAGGCTGACGGGGGTTCCGTCCGGGTCCATGCACCGTGAGTTGAAGCTGATCACCGATGCCGGGCTGTTGTCACGACATTCTGCAGGGAATCAGGTACGCTACCAGGCCAACCGCGATTGTCCGATATTTCACGAACTGGCCGGTATCTTCCGAAAAACATGCGGACTGGCAGATATTATCCAAGCCGCCTTGCAGCCGTTATCTCCGGCGATCAAAGCGGCTTTTATTTTTGGTTCCGTAGCCAAAGGGGCAGAGAAGGCGGCCAGCGATGTGGATGTCTGTGTCATCGGGACGGCATCCTTCACCGATGTGGTGGTGGCCCTGGCGGATATGCACCAGAGAATTGGCCGTGAAATCAAACCGGTCGTCATGCCCTATGAACAGTTTTCTGCCAAGCTGTCAACCGGCGAACAATTTACAAACCGTATAATGAATGAACCGAAACTCTTTCTGATTGGTGACGAACATGACCTTGAGAAATTTGCATAACTTATGAATATAATTCCAGTTCAGTTTGACGATTACGACATTCGCAGGGTTTACGATGAGAAGACCGAAACCTGGTTTTTTTCCGTCGTTGATATTATCCGGGCACTCTTGCAACAGCCCGATTTTCAAGCAGCCAGAAACTACTGGAAAGTTCTGAAGAACAGGCTTAACAAGGAAGGAAGTGAAACGGTTACAAATTGTAACCGGTTGAAACTGCCAGCCGAAGACGGGAAAATGCGGTTGACCGACGTCGCCAGTCCCGAAGTACTGCTTCGGCTGATTCAGTCGGTTCCCAGCCCCAAGGCTGAGCCGATTAAGCTCTGGCTGGCCAAGGTCGGTTATGAGCGGATGCAGGACATGGCTGACCCGTCCCGCTCGCTGGACCGCGCCCGTGAGTATTGGCAGCAGCACGGTAGAAGCGAAAAGTGGATTCAACAGCGGATGACCGGCCAGGAAACCCGCAACAAGCTGACCGACTACTGGAAAGAGCATGAGATCAAGAAAGACTCGGAATTTGCCATCCTGACCGACATCATTCACCGGGAATGGGCCGGGTTGAAGGTACAGGAGCACAAGGCGCTCAAGGGGCTCAAGAGCCAGAACCTGCGTGACCACATGAGCGAGGCGGAGCTGATCTTTACCGCACTGGCAGAGCTTTCAACCCGCCAGATTGCCGAGACCATGAACGCCACCGGCATGGATGAGAACAAGGTTGCCGGAAAAAGGGGGGGCGGCATCGCTCGCAAGGCTCGCCGGGATCTTGAGGATAAGACCGGCAGGAGTGTTGTCACCGGGGAGAATTTCCTGCCGCCGGGAAAGAAGAAGCTGCCGGAATAGCCTGTCTGATTTGAACCGACACACAAAGAAGGAAACGCATGCCAACCCTGCACTGG
>DAONZY010000046.1:0-21838 GCA_035407085.1 Deltaproteobacteria bacterium
TTTTGCCACGGATCAGCCGGATGTGGAGAAGAAGCATAACGGCGAGGTGGCTCTTGGCAAAGGCCCTGTTTTGGCTCGTGGCGCGAACATCAATCCGCGTCTGTTCGATCTGCTCTGTACTGCCGCTGATGATGCAAAGATCGCCATCCAGCATACCGCCAGCCCGCGGGCGACAGGCACCGACGCCAATGTGATGCAGATTTCACGCGGCGGTGTGGCCACGGCTCTGGTCAAGATACCGCTGCGATATATGCATACACCGATTGAAACGGTTTCATTGAACGATCTCGAAGAGGCGGCCAAGCTGATTGTGGCGACCCTGGAGAGGATGAGGAGCAAGGAAGAGTTTATACCGGCATAATGCGTTGTCCGTTGACTGGGGACCGTGTCCGTTTCGCCGGAACGGTCCCCGTTTTATCTTACCAATCAGCTCAAATATTCCATGTCAAAACTCCCTATCGATGAAATCCTGCCAGATTTGCTTCAAGTAGTACGAGGCACCCCCAACACCATCCTGCATGCTCCACCGGGCGCTGGCAAGACGACGCGCGTCCCGCTGGTGCTGCTGGACATTATTCCGCCGCAGGCAGGACGGATTGTCATGCTGGAACCGCGACGTCTGGCCGCAGTTTCCGCGGCCCGCTGGATGGCGAGCCTGCTGGGAGAACAGCCAGGCCGTACCGTAGGTTACAGTATCCGCTTTGAAAGCCGTGTCAGCCCGGATACCCGTATTGAAGTGGTCACGGAAGGCATACTGACCCGACGCATTCAGCATGACCCTCTGCTGGAGGGTGTAGCCATGGTCATCTTCGACGAATTCCATGAGCGCAATCTGCAGGCCGATCTGGGGCTGGCGCTGTGTCTGGATGTGCAGCGGCAGGTGCGTGAAGATTTGAAACTGCTGATCATGTCGGCCACATTGGATACCACTTCATTGACAAAAATGTTGGGAAACGCGCCGGTGGTCAGCTCCCCCGGCCGATCATTTCCGGTGGAAGAGATCTATCTGGACGCTGGCCAGCATGAGTCTCTGACGCGACGCATGGTTTCAGCCATTTGCAGGGTTGTCTCTGAGGCAAAGGGGGATATCCTGGCTTTTCTGCCAGGAAGCGGCGAGATCAGAGGCTGTGCCGCCATGCTGGCGGAATCCGGCATAGGGTCTGCACTACAGATTACTCCTCTATACGGCGATATGCCGTTTAGCGAGCAACAGAAAGCCATCTTGCCCGGTAACAGGCGCAAGGTTGTGCTGGCCACTGCCATTGCCGAAACCAGTCTTACCATCGAGGGGATTCGGGTTGTCATTGATTGCGGTCTGTCTCGCCGGGTACGTTTTGACCATGCCAGCGCCATGAACCGCCTGGTGACAGTGCGTGAATCCAGGGCTTCGGCAGAGCAGCGCAAGGGCAGGGCGGGGCGTCTCGGGCCGGGTGTCTGTTACCGCCTGTTCAGCCGGCACACCCTGCAGGCCATGACGCCCCATACACCGGCAGAGATGCTGGAGGCTGACCTGTCTGCGCTCCTGCTGGAGTTGAAGATGTGGGGTTGTGGCGATCCTTCGGAATTGAACTGGCTGGAACCGCCTTCGACCAGCTCGATTGAGGCGGCCGAACGACTGTTGCGTATGCTGGGCGCCCTTGACAATAGCGGCAGACTGACACCGGTTGGCAGGGAAATGGCTGGTTTTCCGCTGCATCCGCGCCTGGCCCGTCTTTTGTTGCAAGCACTTGAAAATGGTGTCTATGGGATGGGGTGCGATCTGACGGCCCTGCTTTCAGAGCGGGATATCATTCGCAAACATGCACATCTGCCGTCTGCCGGAGTGGCAGAAAGCGATATAGTTTGGCGGCTTGATCTACTGCGTCGCTGGCGGGAACATGGCTGCTGTGATGCGGATGCAGACATCGGCGCTTTGAAATCAGTTGACCGCATCGCCTTGCAGCTGCGCCGGATGAAACCTTCACGCAATGCCGGAGAAACGGAAACATGCGCTGCAGACATGGCTGCTGTCCTGCTTTTGAATGCCTACCCGGACAGGCTCGGCCGCAGGCGTGACGACGCTTCCGGCAGGTATCTGCTCACCGGCGGCTGCGGTGCCAGGTTCGGGGCAGCGGGTGCACTAGCATATCCCGAATATCTGCTGGCGTTGAATCTGGGCGGCAACGATCCTGCCGAGGGCGTTATCCATCTCGGTGCAACACTGGATGAACGTTTGATAAGAGAGCATGCAGCGGATCTGATTGAACGCCATGACCGCGTCAGCTGGGACGCAAGCGCGGGCAGGGTGACAGCCTCGCGTGAAGAGCGTATCGGAGCGGTCACACTGTCGCAGAGAACTTTCAGCCCGAATGCCGCTTCGATTAAACCGATAGTCCTGCAGGCGCTGCGGGAGTCTTGTCTGAATCTGTTGAGGCGTGATCAGCCGTTTTTACAGCTTCAAGCCCGTTTGCTGCTGCTGAAGCGCTGTTTTCCGGACGGCGGCTGGCCTGATGTTACTGACGGCGCACTTCTGGATTCACTGGAAACATGGCTTGGCCCCTACCTGGATGGTGTTGCTACTGTCAGGCAACTGGCAGAGCTGGATTGCGGTCAGATATTGATCAATGGGCTGGATTATCAGCACAGGCAAATGCTGGATCAGCTGGCACCACTTCATCTGGCCGTACCCAGTGGGTCGCGTATCAAGCTTGATTACTGCAGCGGTGAGGTGCCGGTGCTGGCTGTAAAGCTGCAGGAAATGTTCGGACTGGCCGAGACACCGGCAATCGCCGGCGGTCGCGTGAAACTGCTGCTGCACCTGTTGTCTCCTGCTGGGAGGCCCATTCAGGTTACGGCCGATCTGAAAGGATTCTGGGACGGCGCCTACCATGAGGTGAAAAAGGAATTGAAGGGGCGCTATCCCAAGCACCCCTGGCCGGATGATCCCTGGAAGGCTATGCCGACCAGGAAGATAAAATCTAAAACATAATAAAAAGAGCATATTGTAGCTATTATTTTAAGTAATACATGCAGTTTGTTGAGGCCTTCTGATTATCACAAAATACGCCCCTGTCCTTGTTGGCGGCCAGATGCCTCAGGATAGTAAATACGGTTTCCGCTTCTTCCGGTTTTCCCAGCACGGCGGCGATCTCCTCTGCATTCATTCTGGTGTTACTCTTCTGCAAAACCGCAAGCACCTCTTTCTGTAATGCCAGTACATTGCCGGCCGCTTTTTTCCCGGCTTCAACGCCGGGCTGGTGGTAGGCGTTGATGTTGACCAGGCTGGCATATAGTCCGACGGTTCTCTCAAACAGGGCAATCAGCACACCAATGGTGAACGCATCGATCTTTTCGACAGTGATGGTCATGGATTCGCGGCCCTTTTCATACAGGGCGCTTCTGGTGCCCTGTAGAAACCCGAACAGGTAATCGCCGCTGGTGATGCCCTCATCAACCTGCATGGATCTACCTTCCCTGTCCTGCAGCACCTCTATGAAAGTGACAAAGAAGTTGGCCACACCTTCACGCAGCTGCTGCACATAGGCATGTTGATCGGTGGAGCCTTTGTTGCCGTATACGCTCAGCCCCTGGCAGACCACCCGGCCGTCTAGGTCGGTTTCCTTGCCCAGAGATTCCATGATCAGCTGTTGCAGATAGCGGGAAAACAGCAGCAGGCGGTCCTTGTAGGGGAGCATGACCATGTCCTTTTCGCCGCGCCCTTTGGTGGCGTAATGCCACATCATTGCCATCAGCGCAGCCGGGTTTTGTTTGGTCTTGCTGTTACGGGTTGTCTGATCGCACTTTCTGGCGCCTGCCAAAAGTGACAGGATGTCGATACCCTGCAGCGCAGCCGGCAGCAGGCCTACGGCCGAAGTGACGGAGGTGCGTCCGCCGACCCAGTCCCACATGGGGAAACGGGCCAGCCATGTTTCTGCAACGGCCAGTTTGTCCAGTTCGCTGTTGTTGCCGGTTACAGCGACGGCATGACGCGTGAACTCCAGGCCGATCCCTTCATAAGCCAACCGGGCTTCCAGCATGCCGTTGCGGGTTTCCTTGGTGGAGCCGCTCTTGGAGATCACGATTGTGAGGGTGGTGGACAGGTTGTCACCGATCTGTCCCAGCACACGGTCAATGCCGTCCGGGTCGGTGTTATCCAGAAAAAATGGCTGCATCCTGTCCGCAGTGGAGGAGAGGGCGTCTGCCACGAATTGAGGGCCCAGGGCTGAACCGCCGATGCCGATTACCAGAAAACGGGAGAATTTGCTCCCGTTTGGCGTGGTAATGCTGCCTTCATGGATCGATCTGACAAAGTTGACAATGTTTGTCAGTGTGGTTTCTATCGCGTCACGCAGTTCCTGATCAGGGGCCAGGACAGCATCTCTCAGCCAGTAGTGACCGACCATCCGGTTTTCATCAGGGTTGGCAATGGCACCTTTTTCCAGTTGGCACATGTTGCTGAATGCCTTCTGCATGGCTGGTTCCATGTCATCAAAAAAACTGCCACCGAATCCCATGCGGCTGATGTCAAGGCTGAGGTTGATCTCTGGCGAGTTGCAAAGAAACTGGGAGTAGCGTTTCCAAAGTTCGTTTTTGTCCATGGCCTGCTCCTTGAGGTTATCGATTTCCGAGATTGAGTTATGATTGCCGTCAGCCTGTGAATTATGCCTGATTCCGGGCAATTCACAAGATTGTATCGCATTTTTTGTGTTTGCCGGCAAGTCGTGCGGGGTACGCATCTGTTCTGGTGATGTGTTGAAGCGGGTGCTAATTAAAACAGACTTGTGCAAAGCATGCTCACAAGCTATAAACGAGTTCGCGAAAATGATATTTTTGGGAGGCCCAATGTCAGAACAGACCACAATCACCTGCCCGCACTGCGGATTCAGCAAGGCCGTCTCCAGATCCTCCATTCCGGAAAATGCGGTCAATGCAACCTGTCCGGCGTGTAAACGGGTGTTTCTGCTGCATGCGGTTCTTGCCGGCAGCAGTACTGCAGCAAATCCGCAAGTATCTGTGCCGGCAGCCAGCGTCGGCAGCAGCGACAGTGCAAGAACCAGCAGGGAGGGTTTTGAGTTTGTCGGCACCGGCGGGCAGTACTTTGGCATCTGGATCGTCAATACCCTGCTCAAAATTTTCACCATCGGCATCTATTCGGCCTGGGCCAAGGTGCGTATGCGACGCTTCTTTTATGGCAGCACAAGGCTGCAGGGGCATGCCTTTGAGTATCTGGCTGATCCCAAGGTGCTGTTCAAGGGGTGGCTGATTGCTGTGGCTGCTTTTGCCATATACATGTTGGCATCAAGGGTTAATGCGCTTCTGGGGGCAGCCGCCGGTATCGGCATGTTTGCCCTGCTGCCGTGGCTGATAGTGCGTTCGCGCATGTTCAACAACCGCAATTCTGCCTACCGGAACATCCGCTTCGGTTTCAAGCCGGCCTACCGGGAGGCATATGTCGTATTTGCAGGCCTGCCGCTGCTGTCCATGCTGACGCTGGGGCTGCTGAGTCCTTATGCCTATTACCGTCAAAAGAAATTCCTGATCGAGAATAGCTCCTACGGCAATATCGGTTTTGAATTCAGGGCCGGGGTCAGGGATTTCTATCTGCTGGCCCTGAAGATCTTGCTCGGAATGCTACTGATTGCGGCAGTTGTCTTTGGTTTGGCCGTGGCGGTGGCAGGCGGTATTTCCGCATTGCTGGATCCGGCTGGCCGCCGCAGTGTATTGGCTGCCCTGAGCATCATCCCGTTCGTATCCTTCTTTCTGGTGTATTTCCTGGTGATGGTTTATGGCCAGACCGCCATGGCTAATCTCTGCTGGAACAATGTCCGGTTGGGGGGCAATGCCTTCGAAAGTCGGCTTAAGACCTTGAACATGTCGTGGCTGTTTATCAGCAACGCCGTGGCAATCATGTGCAGCCTGGGGTTGCTGATGCCATGGGCAATGGTGCGCATGACCCGCTACAGAATGGAAACACTTGTCCTGATCTCTGACGGGTCCATGGACAGTATTATGGCCGGTTCACCCGGCGGTCAGCCGGTGGGGGCCGCAGGTGAGGAAATCGGTGATGTGTTTGATATGCCGGTTGATATAGCGCTTTGATGCGTTTGTGTGGGGGCAGGATCCGGTGAAACAGGTAGACACAGTATTCTTTGACGGAAAAAGCGCCAGGAAACGCCATGTTACGGTGTCCCTGGAGCATGGCATAATCAGGGTCAGCGGCGATGGAGTGGATTTCAGTTGTCCGGTGGCAGAGGTGCGTTTGTCGGATGGTGTGGGCAGTGTTTGCCACACAATCAGGTTTAGCGATGGCGGTATCTGTGAGATTACCGATGCTGACATGATCGCTGTGCTTGAAGGGGTGTGTGGCCGGTCTGCCCATGGGCGCTGGATTCACAGGTGGGAACGGAGCGCCGTGCTGGTGCTGACGGGTCTGGCCGGGCTGTTGCTGGCCCTGTTCATATTCATGCGTTTTGGTGTGCCTTTGATGGCTGAAAAGGTTGCCTTTGCCATACCGGAAAACGTGGAGCGCCGTTTGGGCAGTGACGCCCTGGTGACCCTTGACAGGCTTGTGTTCAAGCCCAGCAGTCTGGACGACGGCAAGCGGGAGCAGATTGCCGCACTCTTCAGGCGGGTCGCTGGAAATGCCGTATACCGCATTGAATTCAGAAATTCGCAGGCATTGGGTGCCAATGCCATTGCTTTGCCGTCCGGCATTGTTGTTGTCACCGATGGACTGGTGGAGCTTGCCGCAAATGATAAAGAAATTGCCAGCGTACTGGCCCATGAAATCGGCCATGTTGAGCGTCGACACGGCTTGCGCCATGTGCTGCAGAACACGGTGACGGTACTGGTGATGTCGGCGCTGACAGGCGACCTGGTGTCTGTCACTTCGCTTTCCGCAGCGCTGCCGACCGCATTGATTGATGCCTCTTTTTCCAGACAGTTTGAGCGTGAGGCCGATGACGCGGCTATCACCTGGATGAAGGCCAACGGAGTGGAGCCTGTCCATTACGCCAATATCCTTGCCAAACTGCAGGCTCAGATTGATGTGAAGACCGGTGGGGCTAATGCGGGGAAAAAGGCGAGAAACTACCTCTCCACCCATCCGGATACCGGTGAGCGGATCAGAAGGATCATGGGGATTGAATGAAAACTATAAAAGGCGGAGCCGACAGGCCCCGCCTTTTGAATATCCAGCCAGGATAAGTCCGGCTATTTCTTCAGGTTGTAGAATACATCCTTGCCTTTGAACAGCGCGGTGCTGTCCAGTTCATCCTCAATGCGCAGCAGCTGGTTGTACTTGGCCACGCGGTCGGTGCGGCAGAGGGAGCCGGTCTTGATCTGGCCGGCATTGACAGCGACAGCCAGGTCGGCCAGGGTTGTGTCCTCGGTCTCGCCGGAACGGTGGGAAATGACACAGGTGTATCCGGCGCGCTTGGCCATTTCGATCGCCTCCAGGGTTTCGGTCAGGGTGCCGATCTGGTTGAGCTTGATCAGGATCGAGTTGGCGATGCCTTTCTGGATGCCTTCCTTGAGGATCTTCGGGTTGGTGACGAACAGGTCGTCACCCACGATCTGGATGCGTTGGCCCAGACGGTCTGTCATCAGCTTCCAGCCGTCCCAGTCGTTTTCAGCCATGCCGTCCTCGATCGATATGATCGGGTATTTGTTGACCAGATTTTCGTAAAAATCGACCATCTCGGCCGGGGTTTTGGTTTTTTGGGCCTCATTTTCCAGCGTATAGATGTTCTTCTCTTTGTCGTAAAGTTCGGAAGAAGCCACATCAAGCGCCAGCAGCACGTCTTCGCCCGGTTTGTAGCCGGCCTTTGTGATGGCTTCCATGATCACTTCCAGGGCCTCTTCATTGGATTTCAAGTTGGGTGCGAAGCCGCCTTCATCACCAACGGCGGTGTTGTAACCCTTGGCCTTGAGCACGGTTTTGAGGGCGTGAAAAACTTCGGCCCCCATGCGCAGGGCTTCGGCAAAGCTTTTGGCGCCGGCCGGCATGATCATGAACTCCTGGATGTCCACGTTGTTGTCGGCATGGGCGCCGCCGTTTAGGATATTCATCATCGGCACAGGCAGTTCGCGGGCATTGGCACCGCCGATGTATTTGTAAAGCGGCTGCCCTGCTTCATCAGCGGCCGCCTTGGCTGTTGCCAGCGACACTCCCAAAATGGCGTTGGCGCCCAGCTTGCTCTTGTATTCGGTGCCGTCCATATCGAGCATTTTCATATCAATGCCGACTTGGTCATCAGCCTCCATGCCGACCAGTTCTTCAGCAATGACGTCATTGACGTTGTCAACCGCTTTGAGGACACCCTTGCCCAGATAGCGGGACTTGTCCCCGTCACGCATCTCCAACGCCTCGCGTTCGCCGGTGGAAGCACCGGAGGGAACGGCTGCCCGTCCGAAAGCGCCCGACTCAAGAAACACCTCGACTTCAAGTGTGGGGTTGCCGCGGGAATCAAGAATCTCTCTGGCGTATACATCTATAATCTGACTCATTACTGCCTCCTTGCTGTTGATATTTGATGTGTAACCGACGTCTCGTGGCTTGACAATGCCTATCTCTATAACACATTTTTTATGAAATAACAGCCATGCCAGCAGGGAAACATGCCGGGTGACATGCGTTGCATGTGTCGTCAACAGTGCTATACGGACACTGGCTGCGGCTGCCTATAGATTAAAATTAAGGACGAAAAGCAAAAATCGCGCTAGATTGTCAGCCGAAGATCTCATGGAGAATATGAATGGAAGCCAGAATACTTGTTGTTGACGATGAACTGAGCATGCGGGAGTTCCTCTCGATCCTGCTGGAATGCGAGGGCTATCATGCGGTCGTGGCGGCCAGCGCTGCAGAGGCTCTGACGGAACTGGACAGGGGAGACTTCGATCTGGTTATTTCGGATGTGCAGATGCCCGGACTGAACGGGATTGATCTGCTTTCCCGCGTCAAGGCTCAAAGCCCGGAAACCGCCGTGCTGATGATGACCGCCTTCTCCGCTGCGGAACAGGCGGTTGAGGCCATGCGCCTGGGGGCCTATGATTACATCGGCAAGCCGTTCAAGAATGACGAGATCAAGCTGCTGGTCCGCAACGCACTGGAAAAGAGCAGTCTCAAACGGGAAAACCGGATGCTCAGGCAGGTGGTGGAGCAGCGGGACAGTTTTTGCGGCATAGTCGGCAATAGTCCGCAGATGAAGGAAATCTTCAGCCTGATACAGAAGGTCGCGCCCAGCCCCACTTCGGTGCTGATCCAGGGGGAAAGCGGCACCGGCAAGGAGCTGGTGGCCCGCGCCATTCACAGCAACAGCCCGCGTGCGGCCAAGCCATTCGTGGCGGTCAATTGCGGTGCCATCCCTGAAACATTGATCGAAAGCGAGCTGTTCGGCCACAAGAAGGGGGCCTTTACCGGGGCGGTGGCAGACCGGGCCGGTCTGTTTGAACAGGCCGATGGCGGCACCCTGTTTCTGGACGAGATCGGCGAGCTGCCGTCCGCCATGCAGACCAAGCTCTTGCGCGTCCTGCAGGAAAAGGAATTCCGGCGGGTAGGGGGTACGCAGGTGCAGAAGTGTGATGCGCGTATCCTGACCGCCTCCAACCGGGATCTGCAGGGACAGGTCAGGGATGGGGCCTTTCGCGAGGATCTCTATTACCGTATCAATGTTGTGCAGATCTGTATCCCGCCCCTGCGGGAAAGGGTGGAGGACATACCGGCGCTGATCGAATGCTGCTGCCGCAAATATGCCCAGCCGGGCCGACTGCCCGCAGTGGCGCCGGACGCCATGAAGATCCTCCTGAACTACACTTATCCGGGCAACATCCGCGAACTAGAGAATATTGTCGAGCGCAGCCTGATTATGAACCCGGACTGCATCGAGTCGGCCAACCTGCCGTCCCTCTCCGGACAGGCGCCAATGGGCTTGCAGGCTGGCAGTATTCACATCCCTTCCGAAGGCATCCGGCTTGAAAACATGCTGGAGGAACTGGAAAAGGGCTATCTGTTCAAGGCCCTGGAGATGACCGGCGGCGCCAAGAAGAAGGCTGCGGATTTGCTGGGCATGTCGTTTCGGTCATTTCGCTACCGGCTGGCCAAGTTTGGGGTGGATGACGGCGAAGAGTAAGGTGCTTTTGACTCGAAATCTCATGTACTTGAATAGCTTTATACAAATTGTAAAAGGCTTTGACAAATTGTACAGAGACTGCTAGGGTACCGGCGTGATCAAGCGCGATGCTGAAAATACTATCCAAACGTTACTTCGCGGTTTCCCCGTAGTGACCATAACAGGGCCGCGGCAATCCGGAAAAACAACACTCGCCAAGGCGATTTTTCCAGACAGGCCGTATGTTTCGCTTGAAGACCCAGACATCCGGTTTTCGGCACAGGAAGATCCACGTTCATTTCTGGAACGTTTCCCACACGGCGGGGTGCTGGACGAAGTGCAACGTTGTCCGGAACTGCTGTCCTACCTTCAGACATTTGTGGACAGGGATGGTCGTATGGGATTGTTTATATTGACCGGATCCCAGCAGTTTGGACTGATCTCCCGGATAACCCAGTCACTGGCGGGTAGAACGGCATTTGTAGACTTGCTCCCCTTTTCTGTTCCAGAGTTGAGCCGGGCAGATAAATTGCCTGAAACTCTTGATTTAGCGCTTTGCACCGGTTTTTATCCACCTCTATATGACCGGGAAGTCTCCGCCCATAACTGGTTTAGCGCATACGTTACAGCGTATATTGAACGTGATGTGCGGCAGATACTCAAAATACAAGAGCTTGAAACCTTCCACAGGTTTGTGAGAATGTGCGCTGCCAGAACCGGACAGTTGCTCAATATGTCCTCACTGGCCACCGAATGCGGCATTACCCATAACACTGTAAAGGCATGGATATCGGTTCTGGAGGCAAGTTATATAATTTTTCTTTTGCGACCTCATCATACAAACTTCAACAAACGGCTTGTGAAAATGCCGAAACTCTATTTTTATGATGTTGGTCTGGTATCGTCATTGTTGGGTATTCGCTCGCCGGAGCAAATGAATCTTCACCATTTGAGAGGCAATATTTTTGAAACGCTTGTGATAGCTGAGTTACTGAAATTGCAATATAACAAGGGAGAAAAATCAAACATTTACTTTTGGCGTGATAACAATGGCAATGAAGTGGATGTGATTGCCGAGACAGGTGCTTCTCTCATGCCTATAGAGATAAAATCCGGTAAGACGCTGACATCTGAGTCATTTGCCGGGATTGACAAATGGCTTTCTCTGGCAAGGCATATCGGCACAAATGCTCCTACTTTGATTTATGGTGGGGATGGGGATTATAACCAGAAAAATGTGCGAGTCACTGGATGGGCAAAATCAGGAGAAGTGTTTTAGTTTTTTGTCCGGAATATCCACCTGGTCAAAATTGGGTTGGATGAAGGTGAGGAATGATGTGCTTTTGTTTACGAAGATTATTATTTTCATTAGCGTTACCGTTACCGTGAGTTGAAGTGACAATTATTGTCAGTGGTAGTGACAGTCTGGCGTCGTTATTTGAGAACAGTTTTTGTGGTGCAGATTAAATATCTAATAAAATCATTGCACTGAAGGAATGCTTGACATTGGCAGTCGTTTTGCTACCCTCTTTGATAACAATCGCTTAATCGTCCATCATCGTTTTGAAGTCCAACCATCGAAAGGAGAAAGACATGCTCAACAAAATCAGAAACAGAAAAGGCTTCACCCTGATCGAGCTCTTGATCGTCGTTGCGATCATCGGCATCCTGGCTGCTATCGCCATTCCGCAGTTTTCCGCTTACCGTATGAAGGCATACAACAGTGCCGCCAACAGTGACGTGAAAAACATGAAGACCGGTATGGAGGCCTACATGGCAGACCGTCAGGAGTATCCGCGTTCGTTGGATGCCCGCCGCTAATTTTGATTACAAAATTGATAAAGGAGACCTAAATATGAAAAAGATATTTGCACTTACGGTATGCGCTTCTGTGCTCTCTGCAGGGATTGCATTTGGTACTGAGATTACAGCATCAGGGGCTATAACTGGTACAGATGGTTTACAGATTTTTGGTGGTATAGATGCAACTAACTCAGCAAGTACGACAGCGTCAACACTTATCGGTAAGCTTTCAAAAGGTGTAATTGCTGGTGCTAATTACACTTATCAGGGCTATGCCATGAACACCAAGCATAACAACGGTTCCACCGCCTATGGCACTGCCCATGATTCAACGGCTATTTACAAGAGTGAGATCGGGGTTGCTACCACTCTTACAGCTCCTTCTGCTGCAAACAATACCTCATTTGCAACCTGGACAGCGATGTAGTCTGTTAATAATTGATTCAAACATGGAGCGGGATGTGTTTTGCATCCCGCTTTTTTATTATCAAACGCCTTTAAATATGTTGCTCGTGCTTTACATAAAACCAGATTTGTGTGTAATGAGCTTGTATGTCAAGTTGATCTGCTGTTAAGGAGTATGCATGTTGAGTGTCATGTTGGTAACTTTAAAGGGCATCTTCCGTGACCGGGTGTTCCACGGTATCATGGTGTTGGCAGTTCTTTTTTTGTTCATACCATCGGCGGCCTCCCTTTCCATGCGTCAGGTGACGGAACTTTCCGTTACATTGTCACTGTCGCTGATATCCTTCATGCAACTGCTGCTGGCGGTCTTTCTTGGGGCAACCTCGATCTGGAGGGATATGGAACGTCGCTATACCTTCAGTGTCCTCAGTCTGCCCATAAGCCGTTCATCCTATATAATCGGCCGTTTTTCAGGGATAGTGCTTTTCCTGCTTATCAGTTCTGCCGTGCTTTGTGCTGCAGCTTGTCTGGCTGTAAAGATGTCGGCGAGTATCTACCCCTCCGAACGTCAGGTTGAATGGATTTTACTTCTCCTGGCAGTAGTGTTTTCCTCCCTTAAATACATCCTGCTGGTTGGAGTGGCCCTGCTGTTGTCAACCGTCAGCACATCTTTTTTTCTGCCAGTGTTCGGCACGGTGTGTGTTTTCCTTGCCAGTGGTGTTACCCAGCAGGTCTATGAGTATGTTAATTCACCCCTTGCCCTGCAGGCGGTGTCCCCCCTGTTGAAACCAATCGTTTCTCTCGTGTACTATCTGCTGCCCAATCTGTCCGGATTTGATCTGAAACTGAACGCCATCTATGGCATCATGCCGGATGTTAGTGGTCTCGTGCTCACTCTGGGGTATTTTATCGCCTATACCTCCTTGTTGATGGGGGGGGCTGCCCTGCTGTTCAGTCGGAGGGAGATGCGGTGAACAGGCGTTTTCCGATGATACTGTTCATTGCCGGGCTATGCGCATATCTGACACTGCTGGTTCCTTTCAGCACTTATATGCGTAACAAGCCGATCGAAGAGAAGTTGGGTTATGTTCCAAGCATCAAGCTGCTCAAGCCGCTGAGTGCTGATCAGCGTGAGTTGGCCGGGGCATGGCTGGTTTTCAAGGTGACGATGTATTTTGGCGGTCTGCTGGCCAAGGCCCAGGAAGGGGTGCTGAACCTGCCCAGGGCTGATCTGCCGGGTATGTCACGTCTGCTGCACGGAGCGGTTCAACTGGACCCCTATAATATGGATGCCTACTATTTTGCTCAAAGCTTTCTGACATGGGATGCCGGGCAGTTCAAGGTTGCTAACGACCTGTTGGATTATGGCATGCGTTATCGCAGCTGGGACTGGTACCTGCCTTTTTTTGCCGGTTTCAATCATGCTTTTTTCCTTAAAGATTACGGGAAGGCGGCTGAATACTACCGAAAAGCTGCGGAACTGAGCGGTTCCGAGCTTTATGCTTCACTGTCCGGGCGCTATCTGCACGAGTCCGGGCAGACTGAACTTGCAATTGGGTATCTGGCTGGTATGGCGAAGGCTGCAAAGAACCAGTCGGTTAAGCTGACATATGAAATCCGATTGAAGGCCTTTGTTGAAGTGCGCAGAATCGAAGAGGCTCGGGATCGATTTGTCATGCAGAGGGGGGTGCTTCCCGATTCGGTCGACCAGTTGGTGCAATCCGGTTTTTTGAATCCGGTTCCTGTTGATCCCTATGGCGGGAAATTCTATATCGGGCCGGAGGGCAAGGTTTCAACAACCAGCCGGTTTGCCTTTTCCGTAAAACACAAGTGAGGATTACTGATGCATGCTCTGGAAATTAATGGGTTAATAAAGGTGTACCAAGGCAAAAAGCGGCAGATGGTGGAGGCTGTAACTGATCTGAATCTGACGGTTGAATGCGGAGAGGTAATGGGCTTTCTTGGCCCGAATGGCGCAGGAAAGAGTACAACCATCAAATGCCTGGTTGGTCTGATTCGCCCAACTGGCGGTACGGCTTCAATTATGGGCAAGGATATTGCTCTTGATGAGGCAAGAAACCATGTTGGCTATCTGCCTGAAAATCCTGCATTCTATGATTTCCTTTCGGCAGAGGAATACCTGCGTTTTGTCGGTGGCGTGTTCGGGATGAGTCTCCATGTGCTGAATGAACGTATCGAAGAATCCCTCAAGCTCCTCGAACTTTGGGATGTCCGGAAACGCCCTGTCAGAAGTTTTAGTAAGGGGATGGTTCAGCGGGTGGGGCTTGCCCAGGTGATGATACATGATCCGGATGTGTATATTCTGGATGAGCCAATGAGTGGGCTCGATCCGTTGGGAAGGGCGCTGGTCAAGGATATAATCATCGGTTTGAAAAAACGTGGTAAGAGTGTTTTTTTCAGCACACATATCACCGATGACGTGGAAAAGGTCTGCGACAGGGTGGCGGTGATCAACAAGGGGCGTCTGGTTGCTGTTGACGATGTGGATAACATCATGCAGCGTGGCATCGAAGGTTATTGTGTTACGGTTGTTGAAAAGGACGGTGCCGTAAAGGATTATTATGTTGGCAAGTCCGATCTGCAGGAATTTATCCTGAGTTCTGCGGCTGACTCAAAAACTATTGAGAGAATTGAGTCGCGGCGCAAGGACATGGAGGCGTTCTTCCTTGAAATGGTCTCTCGCTAACCAGCATTTTTTGCAACACCCATTGAGTGCCCCGATTATCCTGGTGGCTGCAATCCTGACAGTCTATTATCCGGCTGTTTTTAGCGGCATCCATTCGGTTGATGATACCGGCATCATATCTCTGTATTCATCATCGCCAGATCTTGCTCATATTCTGTTGCCCGGCAGCAGCTATTATTACCGTCCGGTGCTGGAACTGTCATTCTGGCTGGACAATTACCTGTGGGGGATGGATCCGGTTGCAATGCACATGGAGAATATTGCCCTGCATTGCGCAAACAGCATTCTGGTTTTTATGGCGGCGTGCTGCTTGTTTCGTATCACAGGCAGGCAGCATGGCCTTTTATTGCCGCTGCTTGCAGCGCTGTTTTTTTCCCTGCATCCAGTCAACACGGAGCCTGTGGCCTGGATTGCCGGCAGAACCGACCCCTTGATGTCAATTTTTGTGCTCTCGTCTTTTTATCTATTGTTAAGGTGGTTTGAAACAGGAAAAATCCCTTTTTTGGTTGCGTCCGCCATATTGATGATAGCCGGGATGCTGACCAAGGAGACCGCATTTGCCGCCGCGTCAGTAATTTTTCTTCTATTTCTTGCGTGGCCGGAAAGCAGACTTGACAGGAAAACGGCAGTCAAGCTGTTCTTTGCTGTCTTTTTACTGGGGCTTTTTTTCCTGTTCATCCTCTATCTGTACAGGGATAGCTTTGCCGGATCCTATGGCTTTGCAAGACTGCTTTCATTCGCCGGTCTGGACAGGGGACAAGGCTTATGGGAAGGTTTGGCTGCTCTGGGATTCTATTTCAGGAAGATGGTGGCGCCTCTGCCGCTAAGTTTTGCAATTACCGAGATCAGCGGCTTTTTTGGTGTTGCAGGCGTGCTGCTGTGTTGCATCCTGGTCTGGTCGTTTTACAAAGACAGGCGCTCCGGGTTGTTGCTTCTGTCAGCGGCATTTACGCTCTTGCCGGCAATAGCGGTTGCATATGTACACATCGCCTGGACCCCTTTTGCAGAACGCTATCTTTACCTGCCGCTGGCATTTTTTACACTGTGGCTGCTGATGACGGTATCGGCTCTTTTTCAAAGCAACTTTCGCATGATGTGTATGCTTGCTTCTCTTTTGCTATTGTTCTTCTCGGCTGTTGTTTTGCAGAGAACAATTCTGTGGGGCGATAAGGCAGCATTTATTGAAGATGCCATTGCCAAGTCCCCCGGATTCGGTTCGCTGTATAATGAACAGGGCGGGCTGCTGCTGAAGCAGGGGCGGGTCGAGGCGGCGCGTGAGGCGTTTAACCGGGCTGAAATGTATAACAAGCGTGATTCCATGCGCCTGCTGATAAAGGCCAACCAGATGATAGTACTGTTGGCAGAGAAAAAGTATATTGGAGTCAGGGACTCCTTTTTTCTGCTTTTCAGAAATAAGGATGAGGCGCCGGCTGAATTTCTGGAAATACTCTTCAAGGCTGACAGCAGAAGGCTGTACGATCTGTCGGGGCCTGCCAGATTGCAACTGGCTGAGGATGTTATCGAGACTCTTTCAATCTTGGAACGCAAAAAATCTGATCCTTTCTGGCTCTATCAGAGCGGGAGGATGGCGATGGAGCTGGGCGATTATCAGAAGGCGCAAGATTTTTTTATGAAGGCATACAGCAAGGCGCCTGTTGATGCGCATTACAGGGAGGCTGTGCTGATTTTTATGGAAAAGCTGGGAGCGGCCCGATGAACAGGCTGTATATCATCATGTTAAGACCTGCGCAATGGCTCAAGAATCTGATGCTGTTCTTCCCTCCATTTCTGTCCGGTAGTCTCTTTATTCCAGGCGTGATTGAAAAGGGAGTGATACCCTTTATCGCCTTCTGTATGGTTTCCAGTGCCGGATATATATTCAACGACCTTCTGGATCGTGAACGTGACCGTGTTCATCCCGGCAAGTGCAAAAGACCAATCGCTTCTGGTGCTGTAACTGTTCGAACAGGGCGTTTTATCTTGCTGGCACTCCTTTTTTCGGCACTTTTGACTGCATTTTGCCATTCACCTGTCTTGTTGCTGTTCTTGTCAGTCTACGCAATTGTTTCGTTTCTCTATTCAACTTTTCTAAAATCTGTCCCGGTTGCCGATATTTTCTGTGTTTCAGCCGGTTTTCTGGTACGACTTCAGGCGGGAGGGGAAGTATTTGATGTAATTGTCTCTCCATGGCTTTTCCTGACGGTATTCTTGCTGTCGATCTTTCTGAGCACGGGAAAACGTTTCGCCGAGATGCAGTCACTGGGAGATTCTGCCGCCGATCATCGCAGAAGTCTGGGTGCTTACCCCCCCGGTTTCCTTGCCGGCACCATGTATATGACTGCCGGTGCCGTTCTGGTTACCTATGCGATATATGCCATTAACAAACAACGTCTTGTGTATTCGGTCCCTCTCTGTCTGTTCGGGCTGTTACAATACATGTTTATGGTTATGTCAGGCAAAGGGGGAGATCCTACGGAATCACTGCTAAAGGACAGGATGTTGTTTACAGTCAGCATTGTGTGGTTGTTGCAGGTGATATGGAGCATCTACTTTTGAAACAGGCATTGATTATCCTGGTCAACTGGAATGGATGGCGTGACACACTGGAATGCCTGGAGAGTCTGCAACTACTCGATTACCCGGACTTCAGGGTGGTTGTGTGTGACAATGCCTCTAATGACGGATCAGTGAATATGATACGTGAATGGGCTGCCGGAAACCATCTGTCATTCATGGAATTGCCACGCCATGAGGCGGAAGAACTTTCCGAATGCAATGATCTGCCATGGCTGACACTGATCAGAATTGATGAAAACCTGGGATTTGCCGGCGGAAATAATGTTGGAATCCGTTTCGGGCTGAGCCGTGCTTTCGATTATTTCTGGTTACTGAACAATGATACGGTGGTAGAACCGGGTGCATTAAAGTATTTAGTGCAACGAATGCTGGAAAAACCCACGATCGGTATCTGCGGTTCGACCATACGGTTGTATGAAAATCGTGAAAAGGTGCAGGCTTTGGGTGGAGGGCGCTATTTGCAATGGCTTGGGCTACCATGGCATTATGGCCGGTATTTCAAAGCTGATAGTGTGGAAACGGTCATGCAGAGTGTGGCCGAGGCGCGGATGAACTATGTTGAAGGTGCCTCAATGCTTGTATCAAGACGGTTTGTGGATACAGTCGGTCTACTTTGCGAGGACTATTTCCTGTTCCTGGAGGAGGCGGACTGGGCGGTACGCGCCAAGGCGTATTTCAGTCTGGGATATGCGCCAAGGAGCGTTGTATATCACAAAATTGGCGCAAGCATAGGCACATGTTCCAACCCTCTGAAAAAAAGTTATCTGTGTGATTTTTACAACATCCGTAACCGTATCCTGTTTGCCAAGCGTTATTATCCGGCAACCCTTCCAACAGTTTACCTTGTTTTGTTTGGTGAGGCGTTTCTGCGTGTCCTGTTGGGCAAATGGGGCAGGGCTCAGATGATCTTGAAACAGATGATGTCCTGCGGCAATTACGAGGGAATTGTTAAATGAAGATCTCGGTTGTTACGGTCTGTCTGAATGCTGGCCGACATCTTCACAGGTTGCTGGAGTCAGTTACAGAACAGGACTGGGACGATGTGGAACATGTGATTATTGACGGTGGTTCAGCGGACGGGACGATATCACTTATTGAATCATATCGGGAAAAGCGGGAACAGGTGATTTTCGTCAGCGAACCGGACAACGGGATCAGCGATGCAATGAACAAGGGACTGGCATTGGCGCAGGGCAGCGTGGTCGTTTTCCTGCACGCGGATGACTATTTTTCCGATCAGGGGGTTTTGACTGCTGTTGCCAGGATTTTTGCACAAAAACCACAAATCGATTGGCTGACCGGCGGCATCAACTATGTGGATTGTAATGAACGACTGATTAGGAGATTTGAAGTGCGAAAATGGTCATACAGGCGGCTTTTGAGAGGTAATATTATCTTTCACCCTGCAACCTTTATACGCAGGGAGCTTCTGCTGAATGTCGATGGATTCGATGAAAGCCTACGCTATGTTATGGATTATGACCTCTGGTTGAGGATTGGCAGGGAGTCAGCCCCGTATCTTCTTAACAGGATACTGGCATGCTACAGGGTTCATCCGGAATGTGCTTCGGTAAAGAACGTTGATGACGCATTCCGGGAGGAACTCCGGGTTCGCTACCGGCATCTGCACGGCAGGCCTATACAGAAAACGCTGCATTATATTTACTACCTGTTGAAGCGGATACCCAACAGAATGATTGTGAGATATGCCCATGCGGCAAGGTGATCCGACTGTATCAGTAGTAATACCTTGCTACAATATGGGCGAATTCGTCGATGAAGCTGTGGCATCGATTTGGACGCAGACGTTTGATGATTATGAAGTCATTATTGTTGATGACGGGTCTGATGATTCTGGTACATCACTAAAACTGGACTGTCTGGCACAAAGGGGTGTCAAGGTTATCAGGGTCACCAATCAAGGTGTTTCTGCAGCCAGAAACAGAGGAATTACGACAGCCAAGGGTAAATATATCCTGACCCTTGATGCTGATGATCTGATAGCCCCCAATTATCTCGAAAAGGCTGTTGGCGTGCTTGACTCCTGCCCTGATGTCGGTGTTGTATCATGTGATGCAGAGTTGTTCGGAAATTTGTCCGGAGTGCTAAAACTGCCTGAATTTTCTGTAGATACACTACTTGCCAGAAACATAATGCACGCGAGTGCTGTTTTTAGAAAAGAATGCTGGCGGAATGCCGGTGGATACGGCAAGGTAATGAAGTACGGCTGGGAAGACTGGGATTTCTGGATTGCCATGACGACCCGTAACTGCATCAAGGTTGAGCACCTTTCTGAGCCGCTTTTCAAATACCGCATACGTCGGGGATCCAGGGACAGATCCATGTCAACCTTCCAGAAGTTTTTAATGATGAGTTTGATTGTAGTTCGACATTTCAGATGCTATGTACAAACACCAATGAGTTTATTAAGGTTGGTCACCAATTCAGATGCAATTGGCAATATTTGGGGGCGCTGAAATCATGATGTCGTCTCAAGGCCGTTTGGATGGGGATTGATAATGAAAGAATTGCAGGTCAAGGTATACACACCTGAATCAGTTTTACGCGGTCCTTCAGGGATGATCAGAGATATGGTTGCTGATTTGCTGGCAGGCAGAGAACTTGCCTGGCGCCTTGCAGTGCGGGATATAAAGGCGCAGTACCGCCAGACCTTTTTGGGGTTGTTGTGGGCATTTATTATTCCATTAGCCAATACAGCGGTATGGTTTTTCCTGAATCTCAGTGGTGTAGTTGATTTTTCAGGCACAGCAATGCCTTATCCGGTCTATGTTTTTATAGGAACAATATTGTGGGCTATTTTCAGTGATGCCGTCAATGCACCTTTACAGCAAGTCCTTTCAGCTCGGCCGATGCTTGCCAAATTGAATTTTCCACGTGAGGCCCTGATTGTCTCAGGTGTTTACCAGACATTTTTTAATGCCTTGATCAGGATGCTACTGGTTCTATTGATCCTGCCTTTCTGTGGTATCAGCTTGTGGCATCAGGAGTTGTTACTGCTGCCTTTTGGGCTTATATCCCTGATAATAGTTGGCACCTCATTAGGGTTGCTGATAACGCCTCTGGGGGCGCTGTATAATGATATCGGGCGTGCCGTACCGTTATTGATGCAGTTTGCCATGTTTATAACACCTGTTGTATTCCCCATGCCTAAGGATGGCTGGGCCTTAAGCCTTTTTATGGCCAATCCCCTGACCCACATATTGAATACATGTCGTCACTGGATTGCTGGCTGGCCTGTGGATAATCTGATTCTATTTCTGATAGTCAATATTGTTGCTATTATGTTGCTGCTTCTGTTATGGGCTGTATACCGTTTGGCAATGCCGATATTGATTGAACGGATGAGCGCCTGACCATGACAGACACACTGATAAAAGTTGACGGTGTTTCCAAGAAGTTCTGCCGGGATCTGAAGCGTTCTCTTTGGTATGGCGTGCAGGATCTGGGCAGTGAACTGTTGGGGCGCCGTCATGGCAAAAACGGTGAACTGAGGGCTGATGAGTTCTGGGCGGTGAATAATATAAGTTTCGAGCTTAAACGTGGCGAGTGTCTTGGTCTGATTGGGCACAATGGTGCCGGGAAAACAACACTCTTGCGCATGCTGAATGGTCTGATAAAGCCCGATAAAGGGCGGATTGAAATGCGCGGAAGAGTTGGTGCGCTTATTGCCTTGGGGGCCGGCTTTAATCCTGTTCTGACCGGGCGTGAAAATATTTATGTGAATGCGTCGATATTGGGGCTGAGTAAACGTGAAATTGAAACCAAAATTGATGAGATCATTGATTTTGCAGATATCGGAGATTTTATCGATTCGCCGGTACAGAACTACAGTTCCGGGATGTCCGTAAGGCTGGGGTTTGCGGTGGCAAACGCTTTGGAACCTGATATTTTGCTTTTGGATGAGATCCTGGCTGTTGGTGATGCTGGTTTTAGAAGTAAATGTTATAATTCGATCAGTAAAATTGCAAAAAAAGCGGCAGTTATCTACGTTTCGCATTCCATGGCTGCAGTTAGCAGATTGGCTAACAGTGGACTTGTTTTGGAAAATGGCGCCGTCAAGTTTATTGGAAGAACTAGTGAGGCTATTAATAATTATTATGAACTATTTAATACTCAAGCCAATTGCGAGAGATTGGGAAATGGCTTGGTTACAATCTCAAAAATTGGTTTTTATCGAGAGGGTGAACAACAAGCTGATGTGTTTTTACATGGTGAAGCCTTTATTATTCAGCTAGAA
>DAONZY010000047.1:0-20884 GCA_035407085.1 Deltaproteobacteria bacterium
AACGCTTGACAGCCACCTCGGACGGAAAGCCGAAGATCGGGATAGCATTGATCCCCTGAGATTCAAGACGATCCACAATCGCATCCACCAGCTGCATCTCGCCGGCATTGAAGCTGGTTTTGAAGAAGGGAATGCCGACCCAGGGGCCGGGGCGGGATTTGTAGGCCTTGATATATTCCTCATAGCTGGACACCGTGCGGTTCTCATGCCGGAGATAGAAGCCGTTCTGGGGCACCTTGACCGGCGCGGCATAGGTCACATCCTGGCCGCAGTCCCGGTTCAAGAGGAACAGCAGCAGCTGGGTCATATTTTCCAGGCCGTTTTCCTGGTAATAGCTGTTGACCGTCTCGTCGTTAATCAGTCCGAACTGTTCATCCTCTTCCGTGTAGTTGCCCCCCACGGCATAGACCCTGACCCCGTTTTTGATCATCTCGGCCATGCGCGGCTTCAGGCTTTCCACCAGTCGCCGATCCATGATATGCACCAGACCGATGCCGCTGGCCTTGCCCGGACTGACGCTTTTGGACAGGCTGAACTGCACCTGTTCGCGGGTCTTACCGGTGATGACACTGAAATCAATATTGCGGCTCTGTTTGGGAAAGCGGCTGCGGATGTTTTTGATCACCCCGATCGAGGTGCGGGAATTAAAGTCCCCCATCATCATATAGACGCCGGTTTTGGGCGGGGCTGCGCTTGAGGGACCTGTAAAAAACAGCAGTAAGGATGATATTGTCGCCAGAGCAATGAAGCAGATAATGCCAAGAGGCAATCCTGTGAAAACCTGTTTCACACAGAGCCGCAGAGAACACGGAGAAAATGTAAAGAGCTGAAGAAAACGGCACAACGCTTGACTGGTGAAACCCTTTACATTTCTGTCTGCCAGGCTTTCTTTGCGTCTTTGCGCCTCCGCGTGAGAGATTTTCTTTTCCTGGGACACGTTATTCCGGAACATAGATCACCTTTCCATCCTTCAACTTATACGCCGTCCCCAGCCGCTGCCCCTGGCCGGAAAGCCGTTTGTCGGTCACCTTCTGTACCTTGATCTCCTTGCCCTTCTTGCTGATGATCTCCATGCTGCCATCGGACTTCTTCTTCATGATGGTCATGTCCGATTTGGGGTCCATCATGTCCAGCATGTTGTAGGCCATGAATAGGGCGATCATCATGCTGACAATGAAGACTACACTGACATCAAACAGATTGGCCACACCGGAGATGGGGTCTTCCAGAGGTTCTTCGTACTTGTCGAAACGGCCGCGGCGCTTAAGAAAGCTCATCCTGCTCACCTTCCTCCTGCGGAATATCGCGATGGCAGCCGCTCTGACGCAGCATCTGCTCGGTCATGAACTCCATCTCGCGCATATCGGCCCGCACCCATTTTTCCTTGATCAGTGACATGATATAGGCCGTTACGCTGCAGGCCAGGCCGACCACAACCGTGGTGAAAGCGGTCACCATACTGCCGGCCATACCGGGCATGTCACCCTGGGCCATGGCCGAAAGGGAGATGCCCATGGGGATCAGCGTGCCCATCAGGCCCAGCGCTGGACCGACACGGATCACAAAGCGGATCATATCCAGCGACTTGATCAGCTTGAGCTCGCTGGCCTGCAACAGCCGCTCCAGGGCAATGTCCAGATTGGCAGGGTCCAGACAGGCAGCCAACTCGGCCTCCAGGTTTTTGCGGTATCTCACCAGCGCTACGAAATGTTTCTGGCGACGATCCAGAAACTCACGCACAAACCAGCCGAAAAAGACCACCACCCAGCAGGTCATCAGCACCAGACCGGCCACCACCGGCAGCATCAACACGGACGAAATCACAAACAGGAAACTTTCCAGACCGGCAACAAGGTTCATTTGCAGCACACCTCACGTTTTCTGCTGGCCCAGAAACCAACCAGCAGCAGGATTAACATCAAAACCATCACACCGGTCGTATCACCGGAAGACAGTTTGGGGGTTTCGTTGACAAAGGAGTGGTACATCTTCTTGGCCTCTTCAATCTTGGCCGGCAGAAACAGTGAACCGACAAAGTAGAGCCCCACGGTAATCATGGCCATGCCCAGCGAGGTCTGCGGCATACCGCCGGAACGCATACGCGCGCTGAAAGCCACCAGCAGCGCCATGGCGGAAAAGGCCAGCCCGAGACACAGCCCCAGCCAAAGCGGGGTCAGCTTGACCGAATTCAGGGCCGCCCAGGTGGAAAAAACCATGGCGGACAGGCAGACCGGGCAGGGAATGATCATCAGCAGTGAGGCCCATCCACTGGCAGCCTGTTTCTGTTGCGGATTTGCAGCGGGTTTTCGCAGGATAACCATTAAACCCCAGACGATCAGGCCAGCCGCCAGGATGGTATGGCTGTAAGGCCCATTTTGCAGCAGCGGGGCAACAACCGCCATCAGTTGCCCGGCCAGTGCGGCGATCAGCATGAACAACAGGGTGTAGCCGGTCAGCACCAGAGCGATCATTTTCGCGCCATAGCGGCCGCAGCCCAGTCCAAGACCGACCTTGACGGCGAAGATCCCCAGGCTGAACAACATGCCGCCGATCCAGAGCAGAATATTCAGATCCATGACACCACCCTTTCTGCAAAAAAGATGGGGAGAGACGCGGCATCCTGACGTTGTCCGCGTCTCCTCCCCTGCCCATTAGGCGGAAGCGCACTCCCGCCCGTTACTGATCAAAACTTGAAGGTCAGATCGCCGTAGCAGGAACGACCCGGCGCCAATGTGTTGGAATAGTACTGTTCATCCCACAGGTTGTTAACGGCAAATGAAACTGAAGCCCATTTATTGATCTTGTAGCTGAGCTTGACGTCGCCCACAAAGTAAGGGTCGTAGGCACCAGGAACACCACGGACAGTGTCGTCATTAATATCACTGCCATAACGCTTGCCCACATAGCGGCCCACAAATGAAGCACCGAAAGGACCGTATTCCAGATCACCGCCCAGGTTGAACATGTGTTCCGGCACATCGGTCATGCGCTTGCCGACAGATGCAGGCACCGCACTGTTTTCAACGATCTTGGCATCGGTATAGGTATAGTTGACAAACAGGCGGGCCAGCTTGCCAAAACGCTGCTCGGCCTCCATCTCCACCCCTTTGCTCTCACCCTTGCCGGCATTTCTTCTATACCTGCTTGTGCCGCTGGCAGTGGTGTAAATCATGTCGCTGATGTAGTTTTCAAAATAGGTGACCTTGATATTGGCACCCTGCCACAACCCCTGACTGACGCTGGCATCCCAGGAAAGATTGGTTTCAGGCTTGAGATCTGGACTATTGTAATAGGTGCTGCTTCCGATGCGGGTTGTCCGGTATAGCTCAAAATTGGTCGGCGCACGAAATGACTTGCCGCCGGCAAGCTTGATGGTTGTTTTTTCCAGCGGCTTGTAAACCAGAGCGCCCTTGGGACTGAAGGAGTCGGCGCTGCGCGTCGCAAAGCTCTGCGGATAGCCGGGCAGTACCACATTGGACGAATTGGAAGCCAGTGAATAGCCGTCGGACGTCTCCCACCAATCCTGCCTGAAACCGGCATAGGCGGTCAGGTTATCCAGGATGGATATTTCGTCCTGCATAAAGATGGCATAGGTCTGATCGGTGCCCTTGGCCGCTCCCACAATCTGACCTTTAGTATTCTGGTCCAGCCAGCTGGCCAGCACATAATCAGTTCCATTCAGCTCTGCCCTGCGAAAAGCACCGCCCACCGTAAGCAGATTCCAGGTTGAAACCGGAAGGGTGACTTGAATATCCGCATTGAAAGCCGATGCAGGTGTGCTGGACAACTTGCCTGGGCCGCCATTAGTTGTGGCAACGGGTGCAGCAGTGGAACTGCTCGGAGTTGAATGCCAGCTGCTAACCTGGTCAAGAAAACCAACGTTCATTTTCACCTTGGCGGATGACAGTTCCGTTTCCAGTGCCAGATTATAGATATACTGATCATTTTCCCCAAAAGACCCCAGGAAGGAGTACTGGGAACCATTTGTGCCCCAGTAAGGAGCACCAGCGGCAGTCGTCATATAGGTCTGCGGGTTGTTGTAGAAATATTCGCTATAGGATTTCAGAAATGTGAACCGCAATTTTGTGCTGGCACTGAACGCATATTCTGCCTTTAGTGTCAGGTTATTCTGCCAGGCTCCACTCATCCCTTTATGGCCGAGGATATAGGTTGCCGCTCCTTTGTTAGTCAGGGTGGGGATAGCACCAGTCGTACCAGCTCCCGGAGTGCCTGTGGCATAATCGGATACATACCCGTCAGTGCCTGTAATCGTTATTGATGTAAATCTTGAACTTGTCCTTGATAACATCGCCATAGGACACAGCCACACGCCGTTTGTTTTCTTCACCTGCCCCTTCCAGGGCCGAACCGAAGCCGGTTTGCAAGCTGAACTCGCGCTTGGTCGGCATCCTGGTGATCATGTTGATGGCTCCAGCCATGGCGTAGCCCCCGTAAAGGCTGGAAGAAGCCCCCTTGACAACTTCGATCTGTTCAAGGCTGCCCGGTGCGATGCTGGAAGAAAGCACTTTGCCGGAAAATGGGCTATTGAGAACAATACCGTCTACCATAACCAAGGTACGGTTCTGACCGGATATGCCGCGCAGGGTGATATCAGCCATCTGATCCATCATACCTTTGCTGCGAGACAACATCACGCCGGCTGTGCCTTTAAGGGCATCGTCAACCGTCGCCACATTAAGCTTTTCCATATCTTCTTTGGTAACAACCGCCACACTGCCCGGAACATCATCCAGGTCCTTTTCCGTCCTGGTGGCGGTCACCACCGTTTGCCCCAGATGTGCATCTTCCGTCTGTTTAATCTTTTGGGTGTTCTGCTGGTCGGCATAGGCGCTGACACCGCAAAGCTGAACAGCCACCAGCGAACCGCATAACACGACTTTTAACCTGCTCTTTTTCATCAAAATATCTCCTTGAGTGGATTACAATTCAGTAAAAACAAATGGTTCTAATCCTTAAACTGAGTCACAACAAATAAAAAAAGGTCCGCACCTGCCGAAGCAGTATGCGGACCTTCCGTATTCAAGATCCAAAACTCTCGTTCCACTGTCCCAGTCCCCCGGGAGTTGCCAGCGGTAAAATCATCGGCAGGTCTTCTGGCTCACGAGTCATCCTCCGGGCGCCTTCCCAGTCATTATGACCAGTGACATCTTGCCCTTTGTCGTCGTTTACAGCGGCGGGTCCGCGGGGGAATCACTCCTGATGGAGCCTCACCCCTCTTCCCTATTAAGCCCTTGCGGGCGCCATGATTTAAATATTCAGCACCGCTCGAAAGCGGTTATGTGTCTGTTCTTTCTAATACAGCAGACAGCGGGTGTCAACACCATTTTAATCTTGCAGTATAGTCATTGTTACTAAATGCCACCTCAGCCCAAGCCACTACTTTATAACGGCATCGTTTCCGACAGCAGAGAATCTGTTGCCTGCAAGGCGCCAGTCCAGATAAAAGACCCTGGTGGTCTCGGATTTGAAGCTGTACAGTTTGCGACCTGCCACGGTAAGCGCGCTTTCACCCGGACGGAAATCCAGCTCAGGTTCCTTACCGGTACGGTTGTTGACTATTAATGGCAGCCCGGTTTCTTGCGAGCGTTTTTCCCAGTAATCCTTGGGTCCCATGCTGCCGTGGGGCGGCCAGTTGGCGGGCGAGATCAGGATTTTTGCCCCCATGGCGGCGTAGCGCATGGCCTGCTCCGGCTTGTAAGAATCGGCGCAGATCAAGAGCCCGATCGGGATGCCGTCGACCAGAAACAGGTTATTTTCGCTTCCCTTGGCCGCCCAGCGTTCAGCCGGCCCGTTGACGACACGGTGCTTGCGGTATGTGCCCTGGATCACACCGTCACGTCCGATCACAACCACGCTGTTGTGCAGCTTGCCGCTGGTAATGTCCTTTTCGGCAATGCCGATAAAGAGCGCCGCCTTTGACTCTTTGGCAATCCCTGAAAGGCGCTTCACCCACTGGCTCGGAAAGGGTTCGATCCAGTCCGTGCCGATCCGCTCCGTAAATCTGTAGCCGGTTTCAGCCAGTTCTGGCGTAATGATCCAGTTGGCGCCCTTTGTCGTTGCCTCCTTGATGGCGGCCTCGATCTGACGGCGGTTGTATTCTACCTCGCCGGGACGGGCATCCAGGTGAATCAGGGCGATGCGGATGGTATCGCGGCCATTGCCCGTCGCAGGGCCATCGGCACAGAAGGCGAAAACAGCCATACCCATCACCGCCAGAATGGCCACAATCATTAATAATAATTTAGCAACTCTGATATTCACAAATACCCTCGTGAAAAACCATAAGAAAAATCGACTCACGCGAAGCCGCGGAGAACGCAGAGCACATCAAAATCAAAGAATTTGTAGTTAACTCCACAATTTTTTCTCTAAATATGGTTTGCTCCGTGCTCTCCGCGGCTCCGTGTGAAACCGTCTTTTCGTCATTTCATTTTGTCTTTGCAGGCAACTTGAATCCGTTCTGTTTGCCCAGCGCCTCCACTACGGCCTGATAGGTAGCCTTGCCGATCAGGCTGCCCAACAGGCTGTGCCCGCCGGCATAGCTGGCCTTGGGCCCGGTTATGCCAGAGACAACAATCACGCTGTCCGTGCCGGTACCGGTCGCCTGGGCGCCTTTTGTATAGCTGCTCGGCACCTGCAGATCCTGCAAGGCGGCGGTCTTTCCCTCGGTTACGGTGACAATCGCCCTCGCCATGGCGCCATCGGTCAGCCGGGCATTGGTCAACACCATGATATTGATAGTGCCGTGCTGTTCTTCACCCTCCACATGGCTGCTCATGTCCACTCCAGCGCGAAGGGCATTTGTCTTGGCGCCGGCTGTGGCCAAAACAGTGACAGTAAATGGCTTCTGCTCCAGCGTCACCACTGCCAGATTATCCATATCGGCTGCTGTAGCCATCTTGGCAATGTCCGACTTGTCAAGCTTCAGATCGGCAGCCACCATTTCATAGACCTGATCGGTGTAAGGCTTGGCAACCTTTTTATGCCCGCCCATGGAATTGCCCCACAGCAATGGATGGGCAGCATGGTTAACAGCAGCCATGGCATCCAGCAGGCCGTCAAAGGTGGCTAGTGTCCGGCGGCGTTCTTTAAAGGAAACAATCAGTGTTTTTTCCCATAACCCGTCACGCCCCCCCTTTTTAACCACAGCCTGGGCATGCAGGTTTTCTGGCAGCTTGATCTCCGCAGCAAGCAGCATGGCTGGTACAGAAACGATAGCAATCAAAAATAAAAAGCATTTTCTCATTTTATCCCCCGCAAACATACAAAAACACAGGCATTACGCCTGCGTCTGGTTATGAAAACTGCCGCACCGTGTTAAAAACAGGGCAACAACAAAACAAGCATTACCCTGCTAATCAGCTAGGGCGAATTTAACCTTCCAGAGGGCTCGGCAGGCCACCGGCTTGCCATGCAGTTTGGCAGGCCTGAAGCTGGAAGCCTTGACTGCGTTAACAGCCGCCTCGTCAAAGCCGTGGCCGGCCTTTTCCAAGACGTTTACCGAAAGCAACCGTCCCTTTTCATCAATCATCAGGCGCAGCTTGACTACTCCTTCACGGCCCAGTTTCCTGGCTATCCGCGGGTAGGCTGGTCTTACCATGTTTGTAAAGGCCGGTCCGTTAGCCGCGCCAAACGAACCATTGATCGGCCCGTTGCCCACTCCCGGACCGCCGGGACCGCCGCCGCTGCCACCAGGGACTCCACCCACGACTCCACCCACGACTCCACCCACGACTCCACCAGGGACACCGCCCACTACTCCGCCCGGAACACCACCGGCAGTAACGGCTGCGCTGCTGACGGCGCTAGCCGAGGCAGATGAAACCTGTTCCACCGGCTTGGCAACCCTGCCCCTGACAGTCGGATCAACCATTTCGGGCGCCTTCTGCACCGCCTTGGACTGTGCCGCCGGCGGGGGGGCAGCCGCCGGAAGAGCCGAACCGGCAGCGCTTGAACCGCCGCCGGCCGGAGGCCCAAAGCTCGGCAGGGCGTTCATGTCAATGGTGATAAATTCCGGCACCTTGGGCGCACGGGGCATGGTCACCAATACCAGGAACAGGGCATGGATAATCAGCGATGTGGTAATCGGCCAGAAATTCCTGGGATCGCCAAGGGCTTGCAGATTCAGTTTTCTTAACATGGTTTGCACCTCGTGGTGTTTCTTTGCAATAAGGGGCAAGTCAACAACAAAGCACGCTTTTTAAAATAGATACGCAGTGCCACATACTCCTGATAACATTTTGCAGGGGGCTCGGATTTAAACGAAAAAAGGTCCGCACCTGCCAAAGCAGCGTGCGGACCTTCCGTATTTAAAGTCCAAAACTCTCGTTCCACTGTCCCAGTCCCCCGGGAGTTGCCAGCGGTAAAATCATCGGCAGGTCTTCTGGCTCACGAGTCATCCTCCGGGCGCCTTCCCAGTCATTATGACCAGTGACATCTTGCCCTTTGTCGTCGTTTACAGCGGCGGGTCCGCGGGGGAATCACTCCTGATGGAGCCTCACCCCTCTTCCCTTTTATGCCCTTGCGGGCGCCATGATTTGCATATTCAACACCGCTAATTGCGGTTATGTGAGGATATTTTTTAGTACACCACCAGCAGAGTGTCAAGCCGATTCTTTAATTGATTCAAGAACCAAATAAGAACAATGCGTTACAAAGACCGCAAAATACAACCGTGTTATCGATCGGCAAAAACCGCCAATCCGCCGTCCCTTGCCACCACGCGACAGTTGGAAAACCCCAGCCGTTTAAGCCTCCAGAGAATAAAGGGTGAAGCGATGGCATGCACACCAGGCAGCAGCCTGGGAAAACTGTCAACCGGCATGGCAATCATGGCCTGCCAGGTGGCCTTAACCATGTTCACTGGTTTCATGGAACTGCAGATCCTTCCAGTTATCGATCGTATTGTCCAGCCGCCACTGGCTGCCGGCCATGTAGGTCAGCTTGCCTTCGCCGTCAATATAGACATGCATGGCCTCTTTCTTTTCAAACTCCTCAATCTTCTTCTTTTCTCCGGTAACCCAGCGGGCAGTGACATAGCTGACCGGCTCAAAGACCACCTTGACGCCGTACTCGTGTTCCAGGCGATGCATGACCACCTCAAACTGCAAAAGGCCGACAGCTCCGATGACCCAGTCCGCCCCCATCAGCGGCTTGAACACCTGAGTGGCCCCCTCTTCGGCCAGCTGCACCAGCCCCTTTTCCAGCGCCTTGGACTTCATCGGATTGAGCAGGCGCACCTTGCGGAAGTGCTCAGGCGCAAAGCTGGGAATGCCGGTGAACTTGAGATCCTCTCCCAAGGTAAAGGTGTCGCCGATCTTGATCGTGCCATGGTTGTGGATGCCGATGATGTCGCCCGGCCAGGCCTCTTCAACGTTGGTACGATCCTGGGCCATAAAGATGGTGGCGTTGGCGATCTGCACATCGCGCCCCAGGCGCACATGACGCACCTTCATGCCGCGGGTGAACTTGCCGGAGCAGATGCGGAAAAAGGCTATCCGGTCGCGGTGGGCCGGATCCATATTGGCCTGGATCTTAAAGGTAAAGCCGCTGAAAGGTTCTTCCAGTGGAGAGACCATGCGGCTGACGCTTTCACGGGGCAACGGCGAAGGGGCATGGGCCACGAAGGCGTCCAACAACTGCTGCACGCCGAAGGTGTTGATAGCACTACCGAAGAAAACCGGCGTCTGCTGGCCGGCCAGATAGGCCTCGCGATCAAAGGGATGGGCCGCACCTTCCAAAAGCTCCACATCGTTGCGCAGCTCATCCACTTGGCTGCCCAGCAGTTCATCCAGCAGCGGGTCATCCAGGCCGGAGACCGTGATGATCTGTCCGGTACCGTTGGCGGCCTCGGCATCAAAAAAGGTCAATTCACGGGTGTGCAGGTGGTAAGTGCCACGAAAGCGCTTGCCCATACCAACCGGCCAGGTAACCGGTGCTGTCTGGATATGCAGATTCTTCTCGATATCGTCCAGCAGATCCAGCGGCTCCTGCCCCTCCCGATCCAGCTTGTTCATGAAGGTCATGATCGGCGTATGCCTCAATCGGCAGACATCCAGCAGTTTTTTGGTCTGGGTTTCAACCCCCTTGACCGAATCAATCACCATCAGCACCGAGTCAACTGCAGTCAGTACCCGATAGGTATCCTCGGAAAAGTCGTTATGTCCGGGTGTGTCCAGCAGGTTGATCTCGCAGCCACCGTAGGCAAACTTCATCACCGATGAGGTAACCGAGATGCCGCGCTGCTTTTCCAGCTCCATCCAGTCCGAGGTAGCATGGCGGGCCGACTTGCGGGCACGCACCTCGCCCGCCTGCTGGATGGCGCCGCCGAACAGCAGCAGCTTTTCCGTGATGGTGGTCTTGCCCGCGTCCGGGTGACTGATGATGGCAAAGGTACGCCGTTTGCCTACTTCCTGTTCCAATATCCTGTCCAAAAATCGTACTCCCTTTTCTATAACTTCAACCCTGAATGATGGACTCCAAACTACTGAACCAATCCCGAACCTGTCTTCAATCGCCCCGGCTTAACCATGCAAAATTCAACATACAAAATCCCGCATTGATTGTACTGCCATCAGCTCCGGAAGATCAACCTGTCCACACACCATCGTCCACCACCGGCCATGGCCAGGTAGAGCGCCATGCCCAGCAGGGCCAGGCAGTACTCGTAGCCATGTCCGTAGTTTCGGCCAAGGTGCAGGAAAAAACCGTGTGCCCAATGGACCTTGTAGATGGCAACCGCCATGACTACAGCAATACCGGTGGCCGACAAACGCGTCAGGAAACCGGTCAGCACACCGAAACCGCCGCCGAACTCGGCCAGGATCGCCAGCAGAGTAAACAGCGGCGGTATACCCAGCTTATCCTCAAAATGCCTGAGCGTGCCGGTCAGCCCCAGCCCACCAAACAGCCCCAACAGCTTTTGGGAGCCGTGGGCCATCATGATCAGCCCGAGGGGAATCCTGATCATCATCGGCGCAACCAGCTCCGTCGCATCAAAACCACCCTTTGCCATGCCATGCCTCCATCCGCATATCAACCTTAAAACGGCTGTTAACCACGGAGAGCACAGAGAATACGAAGGAATCATTACAAGATTTTGTTATACCCAGATTCACCTGTTTGGTGAAACTTTATAACTTTCAACCCTCTGTTCCTTCTCAATAAACTCTGTGTACACTGTGGACCAATGCTCTTTATAGGATCAAACAGGTTTCTCACAAAACGTAAAAAACTATCATGCTGAGACAATGTGGTCAATCGGTATGTAGGCGGGTGGACAAGACAGGTTTGTGAAGACTCAGATACCAGGACAAAAATCGCCTGCCAGTTTCCAAGTGGATGTTTGTTAGTGCCCGATCACGCTTTCACGCCAACGAAAGGACTCCAGTTGTGCCTCCAGCAACTGGTCCATGCTGACCCGGCAGGTCTGCAGCAGGGGAGTAATGGCAACGAAGTCGGTGGCCTCAACCCTTTCTACCAGCGCCAGCAGCTGTCCCAAGCGTCCCTCGCGCTCCAGCAGGGCGCTGCTGACATCCTCGCTCAGATTGAGGCTGGAGATGATTTCCGACATGCTGATCTCGAACAGCACATCCAACTGGGAAAGGATGCCGGTCATGAAGGCGGCTTCGGCGTAATCATCGGAATAGCCTTTCTGCTGCACCAGAATCTCCATCATGCGGCCACGCACGGCGGCCATTTCCAGCAGCGGATTGTTGGCTCCGCGTGCATCACTGGAGATAAATAACGAGAGTTGGGTCCAGCGACGCAGGTTCTCGGTGCCAAGCATGACGATGGCATGCCGCAGGTTCATGATCTTCTGGCGCAGGGCCATGGCAACCGAATTTACCAGGCGCAGCAGGCTGTATGAGAGGGTCGGATTTTCCTTGAAGGTCTGTTCCAGCTCGTTCACAGACGCACCGGCCAGCAACTGCTTGAGCAGCTTGAGCATGGCCATGCCGGACACATCCATCCGCTTTTTGTTAAGCACCGTAGGGCGCTGGAAAAAATAGCCCTGGAATAGGTCAAATCCAAGACGCATGCAGGTCTCGAACTGTTCAAAGGTCTCCACCTTTTCAGCCAGGATCTTGACCTTGGAACCGCGCAAACCGGCAACTACACGAGGCAGGTCCTCCATGCCGGTCTGCAGGATGTCGATCTTGACGATATCAATGACCTCATAGATGTTCTGGTGTTCTTCGCTGAACTCGTGATCGTCCAGCGCCAGCTGAAAGCCCAACTCCTTCAGCTCCATACAGCGCTCGATCACCTGCTCGTCCAGATCGATGAATTCCAGCAATTCCAGCACGGTCTGTTGACGGGGCAGCAGTTCCAGCAGCTCGGAGAGCAGCATGCTGGCCTGCACGTTGATAAAGCCCAGCTTGCCCCCCAGCACCTCCTCCACGCCAAAGGTGGACAACACATGGGTGATGACACTGGCGATGGCCTGATTGTAGTCTTCGATTACGGCGTAGTTGGCTTCGGCTGACCTGAAAAGCAGTTCGTAGCCGACGATCTCCTGATGGCGGTTGAGGATGGGTTGTCGTCCCAGAAAGAATTTTTCCGGCTTCTTTTCCATGCGCGTCCTAGCCGCAAAGTCTCAGAACCTCTGCAGCTATATTCTGTAGTGGCAGCGTCTTGTGTACGCCGCCCAGTTTTACGGCCTCGTTGGGCATGCCGTATACTACACAGGTTGCCTCATCCTGGGCAATAGTTATTGCACCGGCGTCAAACATCTCCCGCATGCCCCTGGCGCCGTCATCACCCATGCCGGTCATGATCACTCCCACCGCGTTCTTGCCGGCATAGCGGGCGGCAGACCGGAACAGCACGTCCACGGAAGGACGATGCCGTGAAACCAGTGGTCCGTCCTTGATCTCCACATAATAGCGCGCACCGCTACGTTTCAGCAGGGTATGGTGGTTGCCGGGGGCGATCAGCGCCCGTCCCCGCACCACCGTATCATTGTCCGCCGCCTCCTTGACCGTAATACGACAGATGGAGTCCAGCCGTTTGGCAAAGGCGGCGGTAAAATGCTCTGGCATGTGCTGCACAATCACGATGCCGGGCGCATTCTCCGGCAGCATTTCCAGAAAATCCTTGAGCGCCTCGGTGCCTCCGGTGGATGCACCGACCACCACCACCTTCTCGGTGGTCTGGATCATGGCCTTGCTGTTCGGCTTTTCGATGATCACATCCGCGGTCAGTTTGGGGGCGACCTCACGCCGCAGCGATTGCGGTTTGATCCGGTTGCGGGTCATGGCCGCCGCCTTGACAGCATCGCAGATCCGGATCTTCGACTCCTCGATAAACTGTTTGGTTCCCATCTTGGGTTTGATGATAATATCAACCGCCCCCAGCTCCAGGGCTTTCATGGCCGTTTCGCTGCCGGATACGGTCAGTGTGGAACACATAACCACCGGGATGGGATGCTGGGCCATGATCTTCTGCAGAAAGGTCAGCCCGTCCATACGCGGCATCTCCACATCCAGCGTAATCACATCCGGGACGCAGATTTTCATCCGATCTGCCGCCACAAACGGATCAGAAGCCGGCTCCATCGGCTGGATCTGCGGATCCGACGAGAGTATCTCGAACATGGTCTGCCTGACCAGAGCAGAATCATCAACAATCAGCACCTTGATCTTTTCAGCCACAAACCCTCCATTGCAAAGATATCAAAGCTTGCGGTAAACCGTTGAGGCCACCGCAGTCAAAGGCACATCCAGGCCATTGATGCTCTCCGAATGACCAAGGAACAGGTAGCCCCCCTTGACTATCTGCCGGCAGAAGCGGTTCAGCAGACGTTCCTGGGTCGGCTTGTCAAAATAGATAATCACATTGCGGCAGAAGATCACATCCATCAGCTCGGTCATACCGAAGTCCTGCATGAAGTTCAGCCTGCGAAACTGCACCATTGAACGCAAACCGGGCATGATCCTGACCAGGCGACGACTTTTATCCCTGCTTTTGAGCAGATACTTTTTCTTCATATTAAGCGGGATGGTGTCGGCGGTATCCTCCGGGTAAACAGCCGTGCGTGCCTTGGTCAGCACCGTGGTTGAAATATCGGTGGCCAGGATCGTGGCCATGAATCCGGGACAGGTTTCTGCGTATTCGGCCAGCACCATCGCCATGGTGTAGGGTTCCTCACCGGAGGAACAGCCTGCGCTCCATATTTTAAAAGGGGTTTTGCTCCCGGCGCCACGGTCTAACAGCAGCGTGGGAATAACGGTCTTGACCAGATAATCGAAATGCGCAGGTTCACGGAAGAAATCGGTCTTGTTGGTGGTAACCACATCCAGCAGGTGAATCAACTCCTCCGAGCGCCCTTTTTCACTGAAGACAAAGTCCGCATAGGTCTCAAAAGAAGCCATATCTAGAGCTTTGAGACGCTTGTGCAGCCGGGCTTCCAGCATAGTACGCTTGGCAGGCGGCATCTTGATGCCGATTTCATCATAGATGAAGCTGCTGAAGCGGTTAAATTCCCTGTCCCTGAGCACAGGCGGGATCGAGGAAGCATGTCTGGAATCGGATCGATGGTTCATGTTTTTGCCTCGTTGGCCGTCAGCCGTGTCCGTTGGCCGTCATTGTATCGGTCTCCGGTCAACGGACACGAGTCTCTGCTCCCTATTCTCCAGCCACAGCTTCCAGTTCAGCGCTTGAGAAAACCTTGTCAATATCCAGTATCATGATGAAATGACCGTCGGCCTTGCCCATACCCTTGATGAAATCCGTGTTCATACGTGTTCCCACATGGGGTGGCGCCTCGATACCCTCCGGTTCCAGTTCGATCACCTCCTGGACTGAGTCGGCCAGCGCCCCCAGCACCAGCACCTCATCATCCATCTGCACCTCGACCACGATTATGCAGGTGTTCAAGGTGCGCTCGGATGCCGGCAGCCCGAATTTAAGCCGCAGGTCAATTACCGGCACCACGCTGCCGCGCAGGTTAATCACCCCGCGCATGAACTCAGGGGTCTGGGGCACCTTTGTAACCGTTGTATATTCCAGGATTTCACGCACCTTGGAGACATCCAGGGCAAATATCTCTTCATCAAGCTTGAATGTCAGGTACTGAACAGTTTCGTTTATATCTGCGACTGCCATATTGATACCCCCATTTGCAAGAAGCCGTTTTCTGTTTCAATGGTTGCCTATCTTGAAAAAACCGATCGTTTCCTTGAGCTGCTCGGCCTGGCTGGACAGCTCTTCCGAGGTGGAGGCCATCTCTTCCGATGCACTGGCATTCTGCTGAATAACACTGTCCAGTTGCTGAATGGCCTTGTTGATCTGGTCAGCGCCGCTGTCCTGCTCCTTGCTGGCCGCACTGATCTCTTGAACCAGCTCGGCGGTCTTCTGGATGTTGGGCACCATCTTGTCAAGCATATCCCCGGCAGTCTCGGCAATATTCACGCTTCTGGCGGACAGTTCGCTGATCTCGCCTGCGGCGGACTGACTGCGTTCCGCCAGCTTGCGTACCTCGGAAGCCACCACGGCAAAACCCTTGCCATGCTCCCCGGCCCGGGCTGCCTCGATGGCGGCGTTCAGTGCCAGCAAGTTGGTCTGACGGGCAATTTCCTCAATGACCGAAATGCGTGTGGCGATTTCCTTCATAGCCGAAACCGTCTCGTTAACCGCTCTGCCCCCCTCCCTGGCATCCTGGGCGCTCTTGATAGCGATCTTCTCTGTCTGAGTGGCATTGTCGGCATTCTGCCTGATGCTGGTGGTCATCTGCTCCATGGAGCTGGAGATTTCCTCGGCACTGGCCGCCTGCTGCGATGCGCCCTGGGACAACTGCTGGGCAGTGGCGGACAGCTGCTGACTGCCGGAAGCCACGTTATCGGTTGCAATCATGACATTGCTGACCACATGGCACAGTTTGTCCACAAACCGGTCAAAATAGCCGGCAGCCTCGCCCACCTCGTCTTTGGCGTTGATATTCAGTCTCACCGAAAGATCGCCATCACCCTCGGCGATGTCCTTGAGTATCTCAACCATGCGTCCCAGCGGCCTGAGCGAGCTTTTGACAACCAGGAAGGAGGTCATTGACAGCACCACCGCGATCAAGGCCGCCAAACCGGCGATTACATACTTGAGCCGGTCATAGACCGCCAGATATTCGCTCTGCTTCTCGCCTACATACAGCACACCAATTACCTTGCCGGAAGGATCCTTGAGCGGATCGTATGCCGTAAAATATGGGGTGCCGAGGATATTGGCCTCACCCCGGTAAGGTTTGCCATGTCTGATGACCGCCTCGTGGGCCGGACCGGCCAGCTTTGTGCCGACTGCTCTGCCCCCTTCGGCCTTCATCACGTTGGTTGAAACACGCACGTCCCCCATGAAGATGGTGGCTGCACCTCCGAACAGCACCTTGATCCGGTCGGGCAATTCAAAGTTATCATTAATGACATAGCTGCCGATGACAAGTTTGCCGTCGCGCATTTCCAGCGCCGCCCCCTTATGGGCGACAAGCTCGTGGAAGGTTTTCATCCGTGCTTCCAAATCCTGACCAGCCTTGGTGGTCAGAACTTTACGCATCTCATAAAGACTAATCACAGATGTGACGGCAATCGCCAAAATTACACTTGAAACCGTAGTAAGAAGAAACTTGTGGCTCAACTTCAGACTACTGACGGCAAACATGGGCCCCTCCTTGCAGGAATGCAGACAGATCCGTCCCATTCCCTCCGTAGTACGGGGAAATCATTAAAACTTCTCGAACTCATCATCCAGGTGATCCGCCCCGCCCATGCCCATATCCAGATTAACACCGCCAGCGTTCTTTCTGGCCGGCACTGCTGCGGGTGCTGCATGGGGTATGCGGGCAACATGACCAACTTGTTGCTTGGCGGTAGGTACACGCGATCTTGAAGGAGCCGGTCGTGAGGATGATGTCTGATCGATCCTGAAGAAGCTGATCGTATCCTTGAGCTGCTCGGCCTGCCCGGACAGTTCCTCGGAGGTGGAGGCCATCTCTTCCGATGCGCTGGCGTTCTGCTGAATGACGCTGTCCAGTTGCTGGATAGCCTTGTTGATCTGGTCTGCGCCGCTGTCCTGTTCCTTGCTGGATGCACTGATCTCCTGGACCAGTTCGGCGGTTTTCTGGATATCCGGCACCATCTTGTCCAGCATCTCACCGGCTGTTTCCGCCACCTGAACACTGCGCGAGGAAAGTGTGCTGATCTCTCCCGCCGCTGCCTGACTGCGCTCTGCCAGCTTGCGCACCTCAGAGGCCACCACGGCAAAGCCCTTGCCATGCTCTCCAGCCCGGGCGGCCTCGATGGCGGCGTTCAGCGCCAGCAGATTGGTCTGTCTGGCAATCTCTTCGATGATCGATATCTTGGTGGCAATTTCCTTCATGGCCGTAACGGTTTCGGTTACCGCCTTGCCGCCTTCCTTCGCGTCGGTTGCGCTCTTGATGGCGATCTTCTCGGTCTGGGCCGAGTTGTCGGCATTCTGCTTGATGCTGGAGGACATCTCCTCCATGGAACTGGAAATCTCCTCGGCACTGGCCGCCTGTTCCGTGGCCCCCTGGGAAAGCTGCTGGGCAGTGGCGGAAAGCTCCTGACTGCCGGAAGCCACGTTGTCGGCTGCGCTCATCACATCGCCGACCACGCCTTTCAGCTTGCCGACCATGTTGTCGAGCGCCTCCATCAGCTGTCCGATTTCATCCTTGCCGCTCACCTTGACCTTGACTGTCAGATCGCCGGCCGACAAGGAATTGGCCAGTGCCACACCTTCATTAAGCGGGCGGGTAATCATGCGGGTGATAATCATGCCCAGAACAACTGCCACGATCACACCAACTATGGAGAACGTCAGCATCATGATTGTGGCCCCCTTGGCCGTACTGACATTCTCGTCCGCGGTCTGTTTGGCATTCCTGATCTTGGCATCCACCAGTTTGTTGATGGTATCGTTGAAAAGACCGGCAGCCTTGCCAAACTGGCCAGAATCCAGCATGGCCTGAACCTCCCGGTCCTGATTGGCCACCGCGTGCTGCAGCAGCTTGTCCAGCAGCGTGAAATATACCTCACGCTCCTTCTTGAACTCATCCATCATCTTGCGGCCTTCATCGGTGAAGATAGTCTTCTCGAAGGTGGCCGCCGCGCGGTCAATCTCATCACGCAGCCCCTTCACGCTCCTGGCGTATTTTTCCCGATCGGCCTGACTTGTGGCCCTGAGCAGATAGAGCACATCCACCCGCATGCGCTGAAACCCGGTGGCCACATGCAGCAGATCGCCCATGGGCACGGTCATCAACTGGTACAGCTTGGAATCCGCCTCATCAATCTGCCTGATCTTGGTAATGCCGATCAGCCCGATCATGCCGGATATCAGCGCTACTGTTATAAACCCGGACAGCAGTTTCACACCAATTCTCAAATTGCTGAACCATTGCATAAACGCATCCTCCTTGTATCAAGCGTTACGTTATCAATTGCCGGTTCAACAGCCCAAAAACACCAGCAGTCAGCCGGGCGCGCCCGAGAGATTGCCGTTGCCGGTATTTGCCACTCAACCATAAGCCGTATGCTCCATCCGTTCAGCCGCGTTCATCAGCATCCCCATGTCCAGTATCAGCGCCACGGTTCCATCACCCAGAATTGTAGCGCCGGAAATACCCCTCACATCGCGGTACATGCGACCCAGGGATTTGATCACGGTCTGATGTTCGCCAATCACACTGTCCACAACAAAACCGACCTTGTTGCCACTAATGCCGGTTATGACAATCTGCTCGATCTCTGGACGGCTGCCGCTGATTTCGAACTGATCGCGGAGCTTGATATAGGGGACAATCACCCCACGCACATTGGCCAGATTACGTCCATGGGAAGAGCGGATATCCGCATCCGTCAGTTCGATGCACTCTTCCACACTGGAAAGCGGCAGCACAAAGTAGCTCTGCTCCACCCGAACCAGCAGGCTTTCGATAATGGCCAGGGTGAGCGGTATGCGCAGGGTGATGGTGCTTCCCTGACCACTGACACTGCTGATATCAATGCTACCACGCAGCGCCTCGATTGCCTTCTTGACCACATCCATGCCGACACCACGGCCGGACACATTGGTGACCTTGGCCGCAGTGGAAAAACCGGGGGCAAAGATCATGTTGTAGATATCCTTGTCAGGCAGTTCCGCTGCGGCTGACATCAGACCACGCTCAATCGCCTTGGCCCGGATTGCATCGCGGTTCAGCCCGGCTCCGTCATCACGGATGGTAATCAGCACGCTGTCACCGGAATGCACCGCTCCCAGGTGAACTATGCCCTGTTCCGACTTGCCGGCTGCTGCGCGTAGCTCCGGCATCTCGATGCCATGATCGATGCTGTTACGGATCAGATGGATCAGCGGGTCATTGAGTTTTTCGATCACCGTCTTGTCCAGCTCGGTTTCAGCCCCATCCGTCACCATCTCGATCTTCTTGCCCAGCTCCTGTGACAGATCGCGCACCAGCCGCTTGAATTTGCTGAAGGTGGAGCCAATCGGCATCATGCGGATGTTCAGGGCCGTATCACGCAGTTCCCCGGTCAAACGTTCCACCTCTTCCGCAATCGTGACGAACTCCATATTGTTCTGCAGGGCGGCAGTCTGACTCAAGTGGGCCTGAACCGTAACCATCTCACCCACCAGATTGACCAGCAGGTCCAGTTTTTCGGCCGGCACACGAATACTGCCAGCAGTTTCCTGGCTGGCGCGTTCCTGCCGCACGGCCTTGATCTGCTGCTGCTCGATCAGCGCCGACTGCACCTTGTCCGGCGTAACAGCGCCAACCTGCACGGCCAGTTCGCCGAAGCGTTTCTGCAGCCCCAGGATTTTCTGCATCTCCACACGGCTCATGTCGCCGCGTTCCACCAGGATGTCGCCCAGCTTTTTGTACTGCTGATCCGTATCAGAGCCGTCATCAACCAGATCGATCTGCAGTTCGCAGTCGTCCTCAACAAAGATGAAGACATCCCTGATGGCGTCGGAACCGCGGGCAGTTGTCAGAATGACATCCCAGTAGATGTAGCAAAACTCGGAGTTGATTTCATTGAGCAGCGGGATTGCATCCAGGTGGGCAACAACGTGGCACTCGCCCAATTGCCGCAGTTCATTGATCAGGGCTACCGGGTTCGCGCCGCAAAGCAGCATTTCAGGGTTGGGTTTGAAGCGTATGCGCCAGGTCCTGTTTTCGGCCTCGCCCCCCGCTTCAGCCATAAACACTTCAGCAGGGGATGCTGGTGTTTCCGGTTCTACTGCCGGCAGCAGAATTCTGAGCCCGGCAATAATCTCATCACCGGCAGCCTGGTTAATCGGCTGGCCGGAAACAAACGCGTCCAGCAGAGAACTGATGTGATCGCGTGCGCTCAACGTCAGGTTTAACAGGTGCTTGCTGACACCAAGCTTGCCATTTCTGACCAGGTCAAAAACCGTCTCGACCTCATGGGTAAAAGCTGCAACCGCGTCAAAGCCAAACATGGCCCCAGAACCCTTGATGGTGTGCATGGCCCTGAATACGCGGCCGATCAGCTCTTCATCCTCTGGCTTTTCTTCCAGCTCCAGCAGGGAGGTTTCCAGTTCTGACAGCAGTTCTGCGGCTTCTTCCAGATAGGTGGCGACGTGCTGTTCAATCATGTTTTACCTCGGGACTCTGGGTCTCGGAACGCAGGGCCAGTAAAAGCCTGTAGACTTTTCTGATCCCGGATCACGGATCCCGGATAGCAACGTTACCCAAGCACCTTCTTTACAACGGCAATCAGCTGTTCCGGTTTGAACGGCTTGACAATCCAGCCGGTAGCTCCGGCGGCCTTGCCTTCACCTTTTTTGGAATCCTGGGACTCGGTGGTCAGCATGATAATTGGCACAAACTTGT
>DAONZY010000048.1:0-20367 GCA_035407085.1 Deltaproteobacteria bacterium
GCATCGTACTGATGATTTACCTGCGCATTGACCAGGTCATGCTGGGGGCCATGGCCCCACAGCATGAGGTCGGACTCTATGCCGCTGCGGTGCGTATTTCCGAGATATGGTACTTTGTGCCTGCAGCCGTAGTGTCATCCGTCTTTCCCGGCATTGTAAGCCTGAAAAACAATGCGCCTGACGCCTTTTGCCTGCGCATCCAGCAGCTATACAAACTGATGGCCTTCATGGGTTATGTGATTGCCATTAGCGTGACACTGCTGGCCCCCTGGATCATCCAGCTGCTGTTCGGTGCTTCCTACGCCCCGGCCGCGCCTTTGCTGGCCATACTGATCTGGGCCGGGCTGTTCGCCAATATCACGGTTGCCAGAAACGCCCACCTGATCGCATTGGACCGTGGTCAGGCTCTGCTCTGGTGCACTTCGGCCGGGGCTGCTTCAAACATACTGTTAAACCTGCTGCTGATCCCGCCATACGGTGCAACCGGGGCAGCGGTTTCAACCTGCCTGTCCTATTGGGTGGCAGCCCATGGTGCCTGCTTCTTTTCGGCAACGCTTCGGCCGGTGGCCTGGATGATTACAAAGTCATTGATATATCCGCGCTGGTGGTAAGAAATTATCTGATTTGAACCATTCTGCTGTTTATTAAGCTCCTCCCCCTTCAAGGGGGAGGCTAGGAGGGGGATGGGGCTGATTTTGCGACAAACTTACCCATCCCCACCCCAACCCTCCCCTTGAAGGGGAGGGAGATTTCTTCTAGCAGGAGATCAGTATTGATCTGGAATATTTTGATTGAGGCAAAATGTTAAACTCACTTTTACGTTTTCTACGCGGCTACCGCGTCTGCAACCGCATGCTTTCCAATATAGACCCACAACTGCGCCAGGATTTTACCCGGCTTTCCGGCAGACTCGAAGAACGTGTACCATACCTGCTAAAACTGGCAAAGGACATGAGGGTCATCCACTTCGGTTTTCTGGATTCCATATTTCTGGAACAGAAAGTCAAGGACGGCAGCCTGCTGCACAGTCAGCTGGCGGCATCAGCTGCCTCGCTTTACGGCGTGGACATCGACCCGCAGCTGCTTGAGCGTTACCGCACATTGACGGGCGACACAAACAATACCTGTTGGGACATCACCGACGGCTGCATCCCGCAGGAACTGGCCCAGGGATACGACCTGATCCTATTCCCGGAGGTACTCGAACATGTCAGCAATCCCGGATTGGTGCTGGAAAACCTGGCCATGCTCTGCCGCTCCAACAAGGCACGGCTCTGCCTGACCGTTCCCAACGCCTTTGACATGTACGGATTCATGGCCGCCATGCAGGGTACGGAGATCATCCATCCCGATCACTGCTACACCTTCACCCCCCACACCCTGACCAATCTGCTCTGCCGCAGCGGTTTCAGGCTGCTGGATCTATCCTTCTACAACTTCGGCTCCAATCTGGCACCAGGACTGACCAAGGCAGGCATGATCGCCCTCTGCGAGCCCGTGGAGCAGTGAGCAACAATGACAAGCCCAACGCTTGCGGATAAACGCATCATTATCCTCTTCGGCAGCCTGGATATGGGCGGGGCCGAACGGCAGGGGCTGATCCTGGCCCGCCACCTGAAAGCAGATCAACAGGCCGATGTGCAGGTCTGGGGCCTGGGGCGAGACCATGGTCCGGTAGCCAACACCTGCGCAGCCTGGGGTATTGCCTGCAAAAACGTCTGGCTGCACTGGGGCCTGCGCCGCCGCTTGCCACACCTGCTGCGCCTGGCCCTGCAACTCAGACAGGCCAGACCTGACATCCTGATTGCCTACACCAAGGTCCCCAACATTGCTGCAGCCCTGCTCTGGCGTTTCTGCGGTGCCAAACTCTGCATCTGGAATCAGGCCGATGCCGGCCTGCTGCTGGAGCCGGGCGGGTTGAACCGTCTGGCCATTACACGTGTCAGACATTTCATATCCAATGCGGAGATCGGCCGCCAATATCTGCTGAAGACCTTCGGGCTTGAACCGGGCAGGTTAAAGCTGATCCGCAACGGCATCGCTCTGCCTCCGGCCGCCTTGGACAGGCGTGCGTGGAGAGAGAGGCTTGCAGCGAATGAGCAGCAGCCTGTTGTCACCATGGTCGCCAACCTGAGCCGTTTTAAAGACCATGCCACCCTGCTGCAGGCCTGGAAAGATGTGCTTGAAAGATCAGATGCCCTCTACCCTCCGCTACTGGCACTGGCAGGACGTTTTGACGATCAGGCCGACATGCTGCGACAACAGGCGCAAGCTCTGGGCATCATCAACAATGTGCGTTTCCTGGGGCCGTTGGATGACATTTCCGGCCTGCTGCAGGCCTCCGACATCTGTGTGCACAGCTCCCGCAGCGAAGGGATACCCAATGCCATACTGGAGGCCATGCTCTGCGGTCTGCCGGTTGCAGGCACTGATATTCCAGGTATCAGGGAGGCTGTGGGAGAAGAAGCTAAAGATTTTCTGGCGGAGCCCGGAAACGCCGCACAACTGGCAGATAGAATATGCCGGCTGATTGACTCCCGGCAATTGCGCGAAAGCCAGGGCAAACTTATGCAGGAGCGGGCAACGGCCCTGTTTGGTGAAGAGCGCATGTGCAGTGAAACGGTCGATTACATCCTCAAAGCGCTGCGGAGGGAAGCTTGAAGGCCGGACAGGCAGAAAATCCATTTATCAGACTGTGTGAAAGGCTGATTGCCCCGCTGGGCAGGTTTCTGGGCGGGCGGCTACCCTGGCGCAATCAAAGCGGCCTGTTCTTCTTTTTCCCCTTCTGCCATACCGGCGGTGCGGAAAAGGTACACAGCCAGATCGTATCCTGTTTCGCAGACCAGCGTCCCTGGGTGTTCTTCACCAAATGGTCGCCCCAGCTGCAAGTAATGCTCGGGGAGTTTGAGAAGCACACCCACGTGTTCAACTGGCGCCGCCTGCTGAAATACACCTACCCGCTCAGCGCCGGGATGATGGCCGGTTTTATCAACAAGCATCCAAACGCTGTCGTGTTCGGCTGCAACACACTATTTTACTACCGCATGCTGCCCTGGCTGGCACCCCATGTGCGCAAGATTGATCTGCTGCACGCCTTTGGCGGCGGCGCGGAAGAGTTCAGCCTGCCGTTAGCCGGGCTGCTGGATCGCCGGGTGGTCATCAACCGCCAGACCATTGCCGACCTTACACGCCAGTATCAGCACCACGGGCTTGATCCGCAGTTGGCTGACAGGATTCAACTGATCCCCAACGCCGTTCCCGTGCCTGATGAATATCGCAGCAAAGCATTCGACGGCAAACTGAACATCCTATTCGTGGGACGCAACGGCGCAGAAAAGCGCGTACACCTGATCGGGCGTATCGCCTCGGCCTGTGCCGGGCAAAAACTGCCGGTCAGGCTGCTGCTGGTGGGTGATGTGGAATCTGCCCTTGCCCCTGCCGACCGGCCCCATTGCCGTCTGGCCGGGCCGATCAGAGACAGCCATGAGCTGGACAGACTTTATGACGAGGCCCACCTGCTGCTGCTCACCTCCAGCCGGGAGGGGTTTCCGCTGACCATCATGGAGGCCATGTCCCACGGCGCTGTGCCCATCGCCACAGCTGTGGGCGGTATCCCGGAACATATCAGCCACGGGGAAAACGGCTTCCTGCTGGACCAGCCTGAAAATGATGATGCAGTGGTAGAGCAGGCGGTCAACATCATCAGCGACCTCTGCACAGATCACGACAAGGTGGAACAGCTCTCCCGCACCGCCTTTGCATACGCAGCGGCAAACTTCTCGGAGCAGAATTTCCGCCATGCCTACCGAATGCTATTGGGACGCGAGGAAACGGAACATGCCTGAAGTCAGCATCATCATACCCTGCTACAACCAGGGGCATTATCTGCATGAATCCGTGGGTTCGACACTGGCACAGACGTTTGAAGATATCGAGATTATTGTGGTTGACGACGGCTCCACCGATCCGGACACCTGCCGCATACTGACCGAGCTCATGCACCCCCGCGTAACGGTGCTGCACAAGCCAAACGGCGGACTGGCATCGGCACGCAACTACGGCATCAATGCCGCCAAAGGGCGCTACATCCTGCCGCTGGACTGCGATGACCGCATAGCGCCGGACTACATCAGGCAGGCGGTTGCAAAGCTGGATCAGGACCCGGATTGCGGCATTGTCTACTGTCAGGCCGAGAAGTTCGGCAGCGAGAGCGGCCCCTGGAAATTGTCTGCATTCAGCCATTGGCGCATGTGCTTGGGAAACGTGATCTTCTGTTCAGCACTTTATCGCCGTTCGGATTGGGAAGCTGCGGGGGGATATGATGAAACGCTGCGTCGCGGCTGGGAGGACTGGGATTTCTGGCTGTCCATACTGGAGCTTGGCCGCACCGTACACTGTCTACCAATGGTCGGATTCTTCTACCGCAAGAATGAAGCTTCCATGGCGGCCGTCATGAAAGCAGAGTTGAAAGCACAGCTGCACCGCAGGATCATCGAGAAGCATCCGAGCTATTTCGGTGTTTTTGCCAGTATCCCGCAGATGATGCTGAAGCTGTATTACTTGGTCGCTGCAAACTTTATTTACCGCGACATAAAAAGAGGACTGGGCCGATGAAGATCGTCTTTCTCGCACCGTTCGGCATCCGTCCCAAGGGCACCCTGCTGGCCAGGATGCTGCCGCTGGCCGTGGCGTTGCAGGCCGCCGGACATAGCGTAACCATCATCGCCCCACCCTACACCAACCCGGAGGATGCCGGGCTGACCGAAGTGGTTCAGGGGGTGAGGCTGGTCAACGTCAAGCTTGGGCCGGGCGGCAAGGCGCTATCCACCCTCCCCGTCTCGCTGCGCATGTTACGGACCGCACTGTCGGAAAAGCCGGACGTGATCCACCTCTTCAAGCCCAAGGGGTACGGCGGGATCGCCGCCATGTTGATGATTGCCCTGAAGCATGCCGGGATAAAAATGCCCCCCGTGTTTCTGGACACGGACGATTGGGAGGGCAGCGGCGGCATGAATGCGCTGCACGATTATTCGCAGCTTGAAAAGCGGGTTTATGCCTTTCAGGAGCAGTGGCTGCTGAAACATGCGGGCGGGGTTACAATTGCCAGCAGGGAACTGGAAAAGCTGGCGGCAGAAACAGGCACAGCACAATCAAAACTGATCTACCTGCCCAACTGCGTCGAGCCCCACTCAACCAGCAATGGCAGCGCAGCCCGGTCACGCCTGGGGATACCGCTAGAAGCGCCTTTGCTGCTGCTGTATACGCGTTTTTTTGAATTCAGCCAGGACAGGCTGCACCGGCTGCTGTCAGACATCCACCGTCAGATGCCGCAAGCACGCTTTCTGATTGTCGGAGCAGGCCGCAACAACGAGGAACAACAGCTGCAGCAGGCGGCTGCATCCATGGGCTTCAACGAAAACTTGACCATGGCCGGCTGGACGGAACCAGAGCTGCTGCAGGACCTGCTGGCTGCAGCAGACCTGGCTATTTATCCCTTTGATGACACCCTGACCAACCGCACCAAATGCCCGGCAAAACTGACAGAGCTGTTAAGCAATGGCATACCGGTTGTGGCGAGCAGGGTCGGCCAGATCCCGGAATATCTGTGTCCCCCAATGCGCGCGTACCTCTCACAGCCGGAGGATGCTGAAACCATGGCCCGGCATTGCGTCGAACTGCTGGGTAACCGGGACAAGTGCCGGGAACTGGGGCGGGCAGGACGAGAATATATACGGGAACAGTTCCGCTGGCGGGATTATGCGAAAAAGCTGGAACAATTCTATTTACAGATAGAACACGGAAAAGGCGGATTAGACGGATAACATCTGATACGATAAACGGCATTTTTATCCACTAAAAGCACGAAAAAACACGAACTAAAAATGTTGCGCAAAACCTATCATTCACTGAACAGCAACCACCAGTCTCAGTTCATTATCTGGTTTTGTTAGTGTATTTCGTGTGGTTAGTGGACAAAACATAAACGGAGTAAATATTGACTGAACGCCGCAAAGACATGCTCTTCATACTGGCACTGTTCATAATCCTGGTGCTGTTCTTCTCCAAGATACTCTTCACGGACAGGATCATCCGCGCCCCGGACATCATCAGTGAAGCCTACTGGTGGATGAAAGGGTACAACGACAAACCGCTATCCGAGTTGTACTCCTTCGACCTCAAAGCCGCCTGGGACCTGTATATCAACAGCGGACATACCAACGACGGCGGCATGGCCTCCATCAAATTCCTGCTGCACCTGCCGCTGATCCTGCACTTCATCCCGGCCCCGGCCTCAGTGGCCTGGTTCATCGTGCTGCACCTGTTCTTCGGCTCTGCCGGTGTCTATTGCTGCTGCAGGCTGATCGGCACCAGCCGTCTGGCTGCCCTGCTGGGCGGGCTGATCTTCAGCCTGGCCACCGAAAACGCCTCGTTGATCAATGCCGGCCATGTGATGAAGATCGCCACCATTGCCTATGCCCCCTGGGCCTTCTACTGCCTGGAAAAGGGATTTAAAAGCCGGCGGATGATCTGGTTCATGGCTACCGCCATGGTGCTGGCCTTCCAGTTCTTCAATACCCACTGGCAAATATCCTTTTACACCTGCCTCTGCGTAGGTGCCTACGGCCTGCTCCGCTCAATTGCCATTATCACGGATGCAGAGGAGCAAAGACATTTCAGCATTCCGCGACTGATGGCCTGCAACCTGGTGGTGCTGGCATTCTTCCTGTCTACCGTATCCATCTCACTGGCTCCGCTGGCCAACTGGTCCAAAGAGACCAACCGCGGCGTGCAGAGCGGCGCCAACCAGGGCAAAGGCGGGTTGGACAGGGAAGAGGCCATGTCGTGGTCCATGCCTCCGGAAGAAACCATCGCCTTTTTCATACCGGGTTTCTTCGGCTTGTCTCGCCAGGAGGCCGGCCCCAATCCGGATAACATCAAAAGCTACTACTGGGGCCGCATGATCTTTACCCAGACCGCCAGCTATTTTGGCCTGCTGCCATGGCTGCTGCTGCCGCTGTCGCTGATCTTCCGGCGGGACAAATACACCTGGCTGGCGCTGTTGGGAATCATCGGCGGCATACTGTTTTCCATGGGCAAGTACACCCCATTATACAATTTTCTGTTCGACTATTTTCCCGGCATCGACCGCTTCCGCGTTCCCAAGATGATGATGTTCATCCCGGTTATCGGTCTGGGGATACTCTCTGCCAGGGGCCTTGATCTGCTGATGGACCGCAGGACCAGGGAGCACAGGGGTTTCAGCACATATCTGGCCGTTGTAGTTGCCCTGCCGGTTACGATCATGCTCTTTCTGGGACTGTTGCATGCCGGCAAGCTGAAATGGATTGAGCTGCTGATCGAACTGCTGTCCGAACCGACGCGATACGAGGCCGGGCCACAACTGGTCATGCAGCGCTGGCACAACATGCTCTATGAAACCGGCCTGGCCGCAGTGGCAGCATCGCTGTGCGCGCTGCTGGTCATCTTCGGCAGCAAATGGCGGGAAAAGACCCTGCTGGCCCTGCTGCTGATCTGTGTGTATACAGCCGATGTATGGCGGGTAGACAGCAAATTCATGTTTCTGGTGGATGCCCCCCCTGACATCATGCACAAGGCCACACCGGCCATGGAATTTATCAGCAGGGATACAAAGCTGTTCCGCACACTGCCCATGGATGGCGGCGACCCCATGCATTACGTTGCCAACCGCATCCCGGTGCTGTACACATCCAACGCCGTACAGCAGAGACGCTGGCAGGAAACACTGGATATCCTGCAGTTGGACTCCGCTGTCCCCGACATGCTCAACCTGAAGTATCTGGTCTATAACCAGCAACATTATGCGCAAGAGCAGGCCAAAATACCGGAGAAATACCAGCCGGTCTTCACCTCTCCCGACGGAAACAATATTGTCCTGGAAAACCGTTCTGTACTACCCAAGGCGTGGATTGTGGAAGAAGTCCTGCAACTGCCGTCGGAACAGACGCTGAAACTTATGCAGACCCCGCAGTTCAACCCGGCCCGCACAACGCTGGTGGAAACGCCGCCCCCGTTCAGCATGGACCAGGGGCATTCAAAGATCCTTCCCGCCAAGGTCATGGTCAGCAGATACGAAGGCGAACATATCTCACTGGATACGGAAACAGGACGCAATGCGCTGCTGGTACTGGGAGAAAAGTACAGCCGTGGATGGAAGGCGTATCTTGACGGCCAGGAAACAGACATTGTCCCGGTTAACCACATCCTGCGCGGGGTCTATCTGACGCCCGGCAAGCACAAGGTCGAGTTTGTCTTTGATCCGCTGCCGTTCAAGGTCGGCAAGTATATCACCCTGGCCTCTTTTGCCCTGTTTTTAGCCATGCTGTTACGCGAATGGGCTAAAAAATCCGGGACTCGTGTCCGTTGACCGGGAACCGAACTTAAAGGACACGGTCAACGCTTATGACTACCATCGACGAGATCAAACGTTTTGACTTGAAGATCACCCAGCCCAGACAGGGATACCGTTTTTCCCTGGATCCGCTGCTGCTGGTTGATTTTGCCTCCGGCTCCCCTGATGTGCACCGGATTGCCGATCTGGGCACCGGCTGCGGGGTCATGACGCTAATGCTGGCCAGGGTTTACCCGGATGCCCGTATCTGCGCTTTTGAAAGCAATCCGGAGATGGCAGAGCTTGCCCGTCACAATGCTTTGCAGAACCGGCTGACACAGCAGGTAGAAATCCATGGTGAGGATATCCTGCAGCACAAACGCCTCCATCCGGTGTCCAGTTTTGACCTGGTGGTGTCCAACCCGCCATTCAGGACGCCGCAAAGCGGACGGGTCAGTCCCCACAAAGGGCGCGATACCGCCCGGCACGAATCCACGGCGGGGCTGACGGATTTTCTGGCAGCTGCCAAATACCTGGTTAAACCTGGCGGCAGGATTTGCTTTGTTTACCACCCCTCACGGCTTGCCGAATTTGTCTCTGTCAGTACTGGCATGAAACTGGCTTTGGTAAGGCTGCAGATGGTGCATGGCAGATCAGGCTTGCCAGCAACGATGTTTCTGGCGGAGCTGGTTAAGGGAAGGAGGGGAACCCTGACTGTGATGCCGCCGCTGGTGATCTATCAGGACGATGGTTCCTACACGCATCAGGCAATGCAACTGCTGACTGCGTAAAAACAAAAAGGGCGCCCTGATGAGCGCCCCTTTCAATGTTGCTTAAAAAAGCTATTACCGCGGTATCTGCAGGATCAGCTCCATCCGCTCCCCTTCGGCCGCATGAATCGGAAAACAGAGCGCCACGTAGTCCTGGGGAACTTCCAGCCCTGCAGCCGGTACGTCGATTGTCAGTGGCGGCTCGATATTCAGGATCTTGCCCATCTGGGAAGACTTGGCAGCCACATTGCCGCAGACGATATTGATAAACTCCATTACCGTATCTTCCAGCACCTCCACAGGCTCACCATCCACCTCGTCCTCATGCAGGATGGCCTTGGCGATTGTCTTCTGCAGCCCCTCCGAAACAGAGAGCAGATAACGGAAGCTCGCATCCCCACTCAGATCAATTGCCGCAAACATGAAATTGTGAGCAATATGCGCATCCAGACGACACTTGCCAACACGATACTGCAACCCCAGCACACGGGTGATCATCTTAAAGGTCAGATCGGCCGCCATCTCCCATAACGGGCTGTTGGCCAGTTCCATGGGCAATTCTATGCCACTGACGGCATAATCGGCCTGATCGGCCTTGAATGCATCCAGATGTTCCTGCAGCTGCTCGCTGGTTATGGCATTGACCAGTACCAGCGCCTCACCGATATACAGGTGGGTATTTTTTTGCCGTGTAATGACGTCAGCCAGCTGCTCAGCGGTCATAATCCCCATCTCTACCAGCATATCGCCCAGACGGATGTCCTTAGAAAGCTGCGCGTTATGGGCCCTGTTTATGTCGGCCTCTGTCACATAACCCATCGCCATGGCCATCTCACCCAACTTCAGGTTCTTGCGCTCCTGCAGATCCATGGCCTTCAGCAGGTCATCACGAGTAACAACACCCTTTTCAACAAGAAACTGCCCGAAGAATTTGACTGCCATTCCCTATCCCCTTGCGTGTCCGAGTATGTCTGCCACTACAGTTCCCTCAATACCTTGAGCACATTTTCCGCTTCAAACGGTTTGGAGATCACATTCCTGGCTCCCAGTTTGATCGCTTCCGCAAATTTATCTCCAACGCCACCCAGCGATGTCACCATAACAACCTTGACGTCCTTATCCAGCACGGTCAGGCTGCGCAGCGCCGTCAAACCATCCATGCCAGGCATGTTCATGTCCATGCAGATGATGTCCGGGTTCTCGGAGTGGTTCATCTTGATCGCCTCTGCCCCGTTCTTAGCATGGCCCACAAATGTAAAATCCCCTGCACCCTCAATGATCTTCTGCAGCTGACGGGCCACCGAAAGACTGTCGTCCACAACCAGCACCTTTTGCATCAGAAACCCTCCCATTTTTATATGTAAAATGAGTCAAGTACGCAGTCTGCCTAAGCAATGTGTGATAATGTCACAATTGGATTAAATAGCAACTAAAAATCTGGATAGTTTGACTTTCAACGTGGGGTTGAATGTGCTATAAGCTTAAGAAATTTGAATCATGGAGAGGTGCTCATAAATGAAAAAGTCGATCATGGCAAAGCCCTTACTGCTATGCACACTGCTGCTTGGCCTGACAGCCCCGGTCAACGCCGCTGACAAGGCCACGGATACCGCAGTCAATCAGCCGAATAGTAAAACCCGCTTTCAGAATGTGGTTGCCCGTGTGAACGGCACCCCCATCTATGCGCGCGAATTCAAGCGCACCCAGAAGATCCTGCTGGCAGGAAAACCGATAACAGCCATTCCCGCCGACAAACAGAAAGATTTTGAGAATCATGTACTGAACCAGCTCATATCAACAGAACTGCTTTACCAGCTGAGCAGCAAGCAGGAGACCAAGGATCTTGATAAACAGATCGATTCCAAGGTAGCCATCACCAAAAAGCGCTTCAAGAATGAACAGGATTTTGAAAAGGCGATGAGTGCGCTGGACATGTCGCCACAGGACGTGCGCGATTATGCCCGGCGTGAAGTAATGATCACCAATTTTGTCCAGAGCAGCATCGTTGCCAAGCTTTCCGTAAGTGAGGATGAAAGCAGAAAGTTCTATGACCAGAACATCGAACGTTTCAAACAGAGCGAAGCTGTCAAAGCCAGCCACATCCTGATCAGTGTTGCAGACAAGGCAACCGCAGAAGAAAGAAAAGCGGCCCGTGAAAAGGCCGGGAAGCTGCGCAAAGAGATTGCCGGCGGAGCTGATTTTGCCGCCCTCGCCAAAAGCAGCTCATCCTGTCCCAGCAGCAAACAGGGAGGCAACCTTGATTATTTCATCAAAGGCCAGATGGTTCCGGCCTTCGAACAGGCGGCTTTTGCGCTTAAGGTGGGGGAGGTAAGCGATGTGGTTGAGACCCGCTTCGGTTACCACATCATCAAGATTACAGACAGAAAAAAAGCTGAGACCATACCATTCAAGGAAGCCAGACCCTGGATCGAGGAACGGCTCAAGAAAATGAAAACCAGCGCCGCCGTGCAAGCGCTGGTTGAAAAATCACGCAAGGAATCCAAGATAGAAAAACTGACTCCCTAAGAACAATGCTTCCATACCCCCAAAAAAGCCGACAGGTGAACACCTGCCGGCTTTTTTGTATCCTTGATGCTTTAGCACACTATTTGAGTGAATCAAAAAACCTGTCCAGTTCCTCATCCAGGTTGCGTCGATGCGACTTGACGTCCTGCGGAATATCTGCCCCGTCAGACCTGGGGCTATCCTTTCCGGAAAGCTGTTTCAGAGCGCGGGAAAGCTCATCCCGGGAAAAAGCGACCGCAGCGGCACCGGATTCTGCCGCAGCATCTGCGGATTCCGTCACCTTTTCCTCCGGTCCGCTGATACGATAGTTTTCAAAGGTCGAGGCAGGCAATGCAAAGGCACGTTCATCGAACTCGCCTGATCTGAGCCGGCGCATGAGCTCCTTGTGCTGTTCCTTCATCAGCTCTTCAACCACATCTTCCAGATTTTCCATGGTCAGAATGTCGGCGTAGCTGGTTTTCTTGGAACAAAGAATCACTCCCCCCTTGTACAGCAGGGTAGTGATATTGGGTTGCTTTACGCCGCTGTCTTCCGTCTGGACATGAAAGACTTCACCCTTGTACATCACATTGTGGTTGAATCCCAGAATCATGGCGTTACCCGTGTGCTGACAGTTGGATTTGCATAACCATCAAAACAGAAGACATGCCTCAAATACCGTGACCTGATCTGCAATAGTTCCATTGCGGTCGTCCAGCGTGTATCAATTCGCTACCTTCAGCAAACTCTTGACCTTGGCAACCGCCTCCATGGCGTCACGGGCATACAGGTCGGCGCCGATCCTGTCGGCGTACTCCTGCGTCACAACTGCGCCGCCCACCATAGTAAAGGTTCTGATACCGGCCGCTTTGAGCTTTTTGATGACGTTATCCATCTCGGACATGGTGGTGGTCATCAGCGCCGAAAGACCCACCGCATCAACGGCATACTCCTTAGCTTTGGCGATGATGGTTGCCGCCGATACGTTCTTGCCGATGTCGAAGACCTCGAAGCCATGGTTTTCAAGCAGCGTACAGACGATATTCTTGCCAATATCGTGAATATCCCCCTCCACTGTCGCCATCAGGATCCGGCCCAAACTGGCCATCTGCTGCCCCTTCATCTCTTCCTTGAGACGGGCAAAACCGGTCTGCATGGTATCAGCGGACTGCATCACCTGCGGCAGAAAAAAGATGTTCCTCTCAAAACGGCGGCCAACCTCCTCCAGCCCCGGCAAAAAGCCCTCGTTACTGACCTGCATCGGCGTCAGCCCTTCACTGAAGGCCGCTTCCACCAGACTGACCACGTTATCCTTGTCACCATTGATCACAGCCTGCGACAGACGCTCACGGATGCTGAGAGGTCTGTCAGGCAACGGAGACGGGGTCGGCGATGAAGTCTGCTCACCACGGTAGGCCTCGATATAGGCAGCGGCCAGGTGATCACGATTCAGAAGCACCATGGCTGACCGCCAGGCATCCATCATCGCCTTGTCCTTGGGGTTGATGATGGCCGCGTCCAGACCGGCCTCCATGGCCATGGCGAAAAAAGCCGAAGAGATCAGCGGCCGCTGCGGCAGGCCGAAGGATATATTGCTGACGCCCAGCACAGTCGACAGTCCAAGCCGTGACTTGACCAAGCGCACAGCACGCAGACTTTCCATCGCCCGCTTCTGCTCGGCACTGACTGTAAGTGTGAGACAATCGATGATAATATCCGCATCAGCTATGCCATGCCGCCTGGCGGCATTACGGATCTTGCGGGCAATTGCCAGACGCCCCTCAGCCGTTTCCGGAATACCTTTGGCATCCAGGGTCAGACCGATTACAGCGGCACCATATTTTTTTGCCAAAGGCAGGATCCGGCGCAGGCTTTTGGGTTCACCGCTGACAGAGTTGATCAGCACCTTGCCATCCGCTGCCTTGAGACCGCGTTCCAGGGCAGCCGGGCTGGAGGAATCCAGCACCATCGGCACGCTAACGGCACCGCTCACACAGAAGACAGCCCTTTCCATGGCAGCCGGCTCATCAATGCCGGGCGCGCCCACATTCACATCCAGCAGGGTCGCCCCGGCCTGTACCTGCTCCATCGCCTCGCGGCGAATATAGGCTACCTTACCGTCCATCAGCTCCTGTGAGTACAACTTTTTGCCGGTCGGATTGATCCGCTCACCGATAATGGCAGTCTTGGTGCCACCACCCACCGCTGTCCAGCCAGAACGGCTGGAAAGGTACGTAACAGCCGGACCTGACGAGCTATTCGCCCAAGGTCTCTGACGGCCCTGCAAGGCATCCTTCATGGCCCGGATATGAGCCGGCGTGGTACCGCAGCAGCCGCCGATCACCCGGACGCCCAGGGCAATCAGCCGGTCATGGTAGGCGGTCATCTCTTCCGGCGTACCAGGGAAGATTGTATTGCCATCGACCAGTTGGGGCAGTCCGGCATTGGCCTGAGAGATCAACGGCAGGCCGGTCACTGCACGCATCCTGACCAGGATGTCGTGGATGCCGTCCACACCCATGCCGCAGTTGGAACCGACAATATCGGCACCGGCAGCTGTCAGCGTAATGGCGGCAGCCTCTGGCGAGGTGCCCAGCACAGAACGGCCATTGTCATCAAAGGTCAGCATGGCGATCACCGGTATGGTGGCAGACACTTCACGAATGGCGATAACAGCGGCGCGGATTTCCTTGATGTCCAGGAATGTCTCCAGCGAGATCAGGTCGGCGCCGGCAGCAATCAAAGCCTCGGCCTGTTCACGGAAAGCAGCCTTCATGTCATCAAAGGCAATCTCTCCCACCGGTTCCACAAACTGACCGGTAGGCCCGATGGATGCGCCCACATAGGCCTTTCCAGCGGCAGCCTGCCTGGCAATCTCCACAGCACGGGCATTGACCTCCGCCAGCCGGTCTTCCAGACCATAATGGGACAGCTTGAAACGAGAGCCGCCAAAAGTATTGGTGACGATAATATCAGCGCCTGCATCAACATACTCACGGTGTACCGAGGCAACCACGTCAGGCATGGTCAGGTTCAGCTCTTCCGGAGACTGCCCCGGCCTGAGCCCCCTGGCCTGGAGCATGGTGCCCATGGCACCGTCCAGGATCAGCACCTGCTGGCGGATTGCTTCAAGAAATGGTTTCATTTATGCTCCCTGTCAGAAATTTTGAGGATTGTTTGCCCGGCCGCCATATCTCCGGAACAGGCGTCCGCCCTTGTGGGAGACTGCTCCAGGGAAAAATCGGCCTCAATCGGATCGGTAAGATCCAGATGGTTTAATACTGCTCGCGCATCGCCGTCAATATTCAATTTGACCCGCGAGACGTTGCCGAAATTCAGGCAGACCGTATTAACCAGCGCATATACAGCCATCATCTCGGCTGAACTGCCGGAAGGCAGGCCCGTAGAGAAGTTGACATTCAGATCGATCACAGCCAGGTTGCCCTGAATTTTGACGCTGTTAAGCACCACACCGTCCGGAATTGCCGTTTCAAAATCACCCACCGGCCCGCTGAGAAGCTCTCTCAACACCTCTTTCAGGCAGGCGGTATCATCCTCACAATAGTCGATCACCCGGGACTCACGCGCCAGCCGGCTTCCGTCATGCACAAAAAACAGTACGGCAGAAGGTGTGCCGGCAGACTCGTGCATGCTGGGCACCGGACAGGCCTGACGGCTGTCCTGGTAACGTTTGAAAATTGAAACGCCAAATACAATCGCAATAATCACAAACGGAATCACTACGCCAATCGCGCTCTTGTTTTGCCTGTTATGGGTCATAACTTAACGGCCTTCACGCTCGTTTTCCAGATTCACCTGGTAAACATCGCCCAGACGACCACCCAGAAAGCGGTTGCCCACCCTTATAAAACCGGCCGGCACATCGCTCACAAAATAATGGTGATTACCTATTTCCGCTTCCGGTCGCAGGAGTTTCCTGTCCGTAAGGATGTCTTGGACAGTGCGTGCGGTTTCCTCGGCAGAATCCACCAGCGCCACATTCGGCCCCATGGCCTCGCCGATAATCTGCTTCAGCAATGGGTAGTGGGTGCAGCCCAGCACCAACGTATCCACTCCAGACTCCTTCATCTCCTGCAGGTACATGCCTGCCGTCAGCCGGGCCACCTGATTGTCGGTCCACCCCTCCTCTGCCAGTGGTACAAACAGAGGGCAGGCGCGGGTCAATACCTCGGCATCCGGGTTGAGACGCTTGATGGCCCGCGTGTAGGCGCTGCTCCGGATGGTTCCTGCGGTTCCGATCACACCTATGCGACCACTGACCGACACCTCTACTGCCCTTTTGGCGCCCGGTTCGATAACTCCCACCACCGGGATGGGCAGTTCCTTCTTCAGGCTGTTGAGAGCTACGGCTGAAACAGTGTTACATGCCACCACCAGGAGCTTGATATCACGCTTGACAAGAAACGAAGATATCTCGTGGGCATAACGGTTAACAGTTTCTGGGGATTTTGTGCCGTATGGCACCCGGGCAGTATCCCCGAAATAAATCGTATCTTCCTGGGGTAGCGTCCTGATGATCTCCCGCAGTACCGTCAGACCGCCCACCCCTGAATCAAATATGCCTATGGCCTTCCAGGACACCGCCTACCACCTCTCACAATTTATAGACAATAGCGAACTATATACTCATTTTGCAGTAGCTGGCAAGCCATTTGACAGCATGAAAGCACGGCATTTTCAAGGTAATTATCCTTGACAAAGCCCTGGGCACTGATTAAATTTGGAAAACGATTTAGCACTCTGACACACCGAGTGCTATTTTTTTGGGACATGCCATGGAACTGGAACTTTCGCCAAGAAGCAGACAGATATTGGAAGCCATTGTGGAAGACTATATCGCCACCGCGGAGCCTGTGGGGAGCACTTCTGTCGCTCGCAGACACGCCATGTCGCTGTCCTCTGCAACGGTTCGTAATGTCATGGCCAATCTGGAGGAGATGGGATTACTCACATCCCCCCACACCTCCGCCGGCAGGATACCGACTGAAAAGGCCTACCGTTTCTATGTGGATTCACTGGTGGCGCTCCGCCAGGTGAGCCGCGATGAGAAGAGGGATATCATCCGGCGCTGCCGCAAGTCCGGCGCAGGCCTGAACGATATCCTCAAGGAAACCAGCCGCACCCTGTCCACACTCTCCAACTACATGGGCATCGTGATCGCCCCCAGCTTCGGCACGGATGTGTTCCGCCATATCGAGTTCATCCTGCTGGCCCCGCGCAAGGTGTTGGCCATACTCGTCTCCCAGAACGGATCGGTCCAGAACCGGCTGATCGACGCTGAAAAAGATTTTTCGCAAAACGACCTGGTCACCATGGGCAACTACCTTAACGAGCTGGTGCAGGGACTAACAATCGCGCAGGCGCGCGATCTGATTCTGTCCGAGATGACCAGAGAAAAAGTACAGTACGACCAGCTGCTGACACAGGCGCTCAGGATCAGCGAACAGGCCGTGGTTCTGGAACCGGACGACATCTATGTGGAGGGACAGGCGCGCATACTGGAACAGCCTGAATTCAGCGATGTAAGCCGCATGCGCGATATTTTCAGGGCCTTCGAGGAAAAAGGCGATCTACTCAAACTGCTCGGCCAGTGTATGGTGGCCGAGGGGGTACATATCTATATCGGCTCCGAAACCCCGCTCAGCAGATCCGCTGGGGTCAGCCTGATCACTTCCCGTTTTATCACCGGCAGCAATACGGTCGGCATGCTGGGCGTCATCGGACCAACCCGCATGGGCTACTCCAGCGTAATACCGATTGTTGACTACACCGCAAAAATGGTCAGCAGGCTGCTTGGCAGCGGCTGACCGGACTGACCAACCAAAACCCATTACCACAAAAGGACAGGCATTATATGAAAAGACACGAACACGAACATAACGCAACCGGGCAGCAGACAGAGGAAACCGCAGCCTGCGAGACCAACGCATCCGAGACACCAGCAGTAGCAGCCACCCCGGAAGAGCGCATTGCACAACTTGAAACCACGCTGGCAGCCAAGGAGAAGGAAAGCAAGGACAACTGGGATCGCTTCCTGCGGGAGCGTGCAGACCTGGAAAACCTGAAAAAGCGCACCAGCCGAGAAAAGGAAGAACTACTCAACTATGGCACAAAATCCCTGATCGAAGAGATCCTGCCGGTGGTGGACAATCTGGAGCGCGCCCTTGAGCATGCCAGCACTGAAAGTGATTCCGCACTGATCGAAGGGGTCAGAATGATACATGGCATCCTCTTGACATCACTGCGCAAATTTGGGGTAACCCCGATTGAATCTCTCGGCACGGCCTTCAATCCCGATTTCCACCAGGCCATGTCGCAAACACCGACGGACGAGCATCCGCCCAACACAGTGACTGCTGAATTCCAGAAGGGCTACATGCTCCGGGACCGGCTGCTTCGCCCTGCCATGGTATCGGTTTCAGCCGCCCCCAAGTAACCAGCCCGGGACCAGGGATCGTAAAGATCGAACCAATTGGAGACTTTTTTTTCATGTCCCCTTGATTTTGAATAGATCGATAACTAGCTTCATAAATAGGAAACAGATTTGACAAGGAGGTTTTAACTCATGAGTAAAGTAATCGGTATTGACCTGGGCACCACCAACTCCTGCGTGTCAATCATGGAAGGTGGCGAGCCGGTTGTAATAGCCAACTCGGAAGGCAGCCGCACCACACCATCCATGGTGGCATTTTCGGACAGCGATGAGCGCCTGGTAGGACAACAGGCCAAACGTCAGGCAGTCACCAATCCAGAAAACACCCTCTACGCCATCAAGCGCCTGATCGGTCGAAAATTCGAATCGGAAGCCGTAAAAAGGGATATTGCCATTTCGCCCTTCAAGATCGTCAAGGCCGATAATGCCGACGCCTGGGTCGAAGTGCGCGGCAAACGCTATTCTCCGCCGGAAATCTCTGCCATCGTGCTGCAGAAGATGAAGAAAACCGCTGAGGACTATCTGGGCACCACCGTGACCGACGCTGTCATCACCGTGCCGGCCTACTTTGACGACTCACAACGCCAAGCCACCAAGGACGCGGGCAAGATCGCCGGTCTCAACGTGCTGCGCATCATCAACGAGCCCACCGCTGCAGCTCTGGCCTACGGACTGGACAAAAAGAAAGATGAAAAAATCGCTGTTTTCGACCTGGGCGGCGGCACCTTTGATATCTCCATTCTGGAACTGGGCGACGGCGTCTTCGAGGTAAAATCCACCAACGGCGACACCTTCCTGGGTGGCGAAGACTTTGACCAGCTGGTGATCGACTGGATTGCCGATGAATTCAAAAAGGATCAGGGCATCGACCTGCGCGGCGACAAGATGGCGCTGCAGCGTCTCAAGGAAGCAGCTGAAAAGGCTAAATGCGAACTTTCCAGCTCGATGGAGACCGACATCAACCTGCCGTTTATCACGGCTGACGCCTCCGGCCCCAAACACCTGACCATGAAGCTTTCCCGCGCCAAGCTGGAATCGATCTGCGGAGAACTGCTTGCCAAACTGGAAGGCCCCTGTCGCACTGCCATGAAGGATGCCGGGCTCTCAGCCTCAGATATCGACGAGGTGATCCTGGTTGGTGGTATGACGCGTATGCCGGCTGTACAGCAAAAAGTGGAGGCCATCTTCGGCAAAACCCCCAACCGCGGTGTTAACCCGGACGAGGTGGTTGCCATCGGTGCCGCCATCCAGGGCGGCGTGCTCAAGGGTGATGTCAAGGACGTGCTCTTGCTGGACGTAACCCCGCTCTCACTCGGTATTGAGACCCTGGGCAGCGTCATGACCAAACTGATCGAAAAAAACACCACCATACCCTGCCGAAAAAGCCAGGTTTTTTCTACAGCTGCCGACAATCAGCCAGCCGTATCGATCCATGTCCTGCAGGGTGAGCGCGAGATGGCCCGCGACAACAAGACGCTGGGCAATTTCGAGCTGACCGGCCTGCCGCCGGCACCACGCGGCATTCCGCAGATCGAGGTCACCTTTGACATCGATGCCAACGGTATCGTGCATGTTTCGGCCAAGGACCTGGGCACCGGCAAGGAACAGTCGATTCGCATCACCGCATCCAGCGGGCTTTCCCAGGAAGAGATCGACAAGATGGTTCGCGACGCCGAGGCGCATGCCGAAGAAGACAAGAAACGGCGCGAAGCGATCGAGGCACGCAACCAGGCCGACAGCATGGTTTACAGCACCGAAAAATCCCTCAAGGAGTTCGGTGACAAAATTGACGCCGTTGAAAAAGGCAACATCGAAAACAAGATTGCCGATTTGAAAAAGGTAATGGAGGGTGAGGACGCGGAAGCCATCAAGAAGGCCACCGAGGAACTGGCCCAGTCAGCCCACAAACTGGCGGAGGCCATGTATGCCCACAAGGCGCCTGAAGATGGCACCGCCAAGGAAGGCGATCAGGCGGCTTCATCCGGTCCCAAGAAGGATGATGTGGTGGATGCAGACTTCGAAGAGATCAAGGAAGACAAGAAATAGTATCATTTTAAACAGCTATATGTTCTAAACGTAGGGGCGGGATTTTAACCCGCCCCTACGCCTATTTACACTGCAAAAGGACATCACCTTGGCAACCAACGGAAAACGCGATTACTACGAAGTGCTGGACGTTCACAAAAACGCCTCCGAAACAGAGATCAAAAAGGCCTTCCGCAAACAGGCAATCCAATACCACCCGGACAAGAACCCGGGCGACAAGG
>DAONZY010000049.1:0-19948 GCA_035407085.1 Deltaproteobacteria bacterium
GCTTTTCAGATATGCCTGCATGGAGGTCATGTCGATCATTGCAGTACCGTATTGCTCCTTCAATGAGCCTATCTCACTGGACAGAGCAAGACTCTCTTCCTCAAGACGAGCCTGACGGGCCAGTATTGCAGGGGTTTCTTTTTTCGGTTTGCCTTTATTGACAAGCTGATTCACCGGTGTTGCATCAAGAAGCGCCTTGGCATAGTTAGAACTGAACTTGTTCTGGTCATTCATCAGCATGACAGCTGTAACCTGCCGGGGCGCTTTCATTTTTTTCAATACCCTAAAAACCGGCTCCGGTACTGTTTTGTCCCTCAGCAGTTCAACTGCCTCGGGGCAAATGCCTTCAAGCAGATACCTCTTGTTTCTGATCGTTCTGAAATCAAGGTTCAAAACTCTGGCTAGCTTTTCTTCAGAGACCCCATGGCAGTTCTGCCGCCCCACAGCCGCACGCGTCCAATCGCATTCAGCATCTGCCCGATGACTGCCTCAAGCTCAATCCACAGCCCGAATACAACAACCACCAGACCACATAAGGTAATTGGTTCCACACCACCCTCCGATTATTGAGTACAATCCCTGTCCACCGACTGCCTATAACTGCCGGTAAATGCCGATTACCCGCCCCACAATGCTCACCTCGCCATCTTCCGGACGGATGATGATCGGCTCCATAGCGGGGTTTTCCGGCTGAAGCCGGATATGCCCAGACTCCCGATAAAAACGCTTCACCGTTGCCTCACCATCCAACATAGCTACAACGATGTCCCGATTGTCAGCGGTTGCGTGCGGTCGCACCAGCGCCAGATCACCATCCATAATGCCGGCATTAACCATGGAGTCGCCCCTGACTTTCAGAAAGAAGCAATCCGCTCCTTTGACCGCCACCTGATCCACAGAAAAATAGCCCTGGATATCTTCGATGGCAGTGGACAACTGACCAGCCCTCACCGTGCCGACAATTGGCAACGACACATGGCGGCTGTGGGGCGTAGCAAGCACCAGCCCCCGATTGACGCTTTCGCGCCTGATGTACCCCTTGCGTTCCAGCGCACTGAGATGTTTCATCACCGGCAGTGTGCCAGACACCTTGAGATGTCCGGCTATCTCCCGCTGGCTGGGTGAATAACCGTTGCTGTCGGCATAGGAGCTGATGAATTCCAGCACCTGGCGCTGACGCGCAGTCAGCTCACTTTTTGTCTGCGCAGCATAGGTAGTCATATGACTACCTATATAATGTTTACTCCAGTCTGTCAACAGGGATTTGGAATGGAATGCCTCAAAAAAATGAAAAGGCAGCCGATTGGCTGCCTTTTCATTGAATGGTTGGTCCCGCGTCAGCGGGATATGTGACATAAAATCAGGCCGGACGGCACCTTTCATACTGTTTGATGATGATCAACTGGCCAAGCGGCATGGTGAGGATTGCCCCGATGATCAGCACCAGGAAACCGACAAAGCAGACGACACCGCCTACCAAATATGCCAGCAGCCAGTTGGTAAGGTCGGCTTGAATGGTCTCCACCCCCCATTTTAGGGCGTCGATGGCACCCATTTTGTTGTCGATAATGGCAAACACACCAGGGGCAGCCAGAAAACCCAAAGCCAGACTGGCCAGTGCACCGACGATCGGAATGAAGTTGAGTATGAAGCTGATAACGACATAGATCAGCAGATAGACGAGCAGATTGGCAAAACAATCCCAGGCGCTGAAAATATCACCCACCGCTGCCTTGCCCTGACCGCGGGCCACCTTGGTCAGACAGCGCACATACCCGGCAATGAAGGCGATGTTGATGATCGGTATCCAGCCTACCAGCATGAATACCAGGGTAACGACAGCCAGATCCGCAAGGTTGTTTTTCCAAAGCTCCATGGCGCTGCTGAATATGGCGCCAAAATCCGATGTTGCGGAGTCTCTGGCCTGTGGGGTCAACACCAGACTCGAACCGCAATGCTTGCACTTGATGGCACCGTCAAGCACCTCTTCCTTACAGTAGGGACATTGCATCATTTCCTCCTCAACTAGAAGTTGATGGCCACTAAAGGCCATCTGTAAAATCAGAATAACTGCACGGCACTAAAATGTTTGGTAAGAGAAGACAGACCCGGAGCAATTTATGAATTATACCATCGATAAGAAAAATTTCTTAACAAATGCCTGCTGACGACCCCATGCCCACGCATGCGAGCATGTCTTTACTGCCCGACAATTACTTATCGCGTTTTAATTGAAAACATCTATACCACAGCAGGCAGACTTCACCAGCAGGCAGACCACGTGAATACAATTTACTGTTTATACGCGCTTTTTTATTCTGAACACCAGCCCGAACATGTATACAAAAACGGTAATTGGTTGTAATCATCTGGTCACCATGATATAAAAACAGTCTTTATTATCACTGATTCGAATGTATGGCCCCGTTTTTGGAGGCAACATGCGGAAACTGCGACCACTGTTCAAACGTTTCTTTACCCCAGTCACCATTATGTTGATTCCCCACTCGCGGAAGGATTCCATCAACATCAAGATGCCCTCGATCGTGCTGGGCATGCTGCTCGTATTTGTCTGCGTCGGCATAGTCTATACAGCATCCCTGACAGTCAACGCAGTCGAATACTATGTCATGAAGCAGAAGTACTCCCACATCTACAGCCAGTTCCAGTCCATGCAGTCCAGCTTTCAAGCCCTGAAGGAGTCAGAGACGGAATTCAAGCGTCTGTTTTCACTGGGAACCAAGATCAAGGTGCTGGAGGCGGTGGATAAATCGAAAAGCGATGGTGATATTGATATAGAGGAGTTGAAGCGCCAGATCAGTGAGTCCATGACCAAGGTGGCCGAAATCAAGTCCTATCTGGCCAAGGAGAAGGACATTCTGCGTTCGACCCCCAGAGGTTGGCCGATAAAAGGTAAGATCACATCCGTATTCGGCCCGCGTATCCATCCCCAGACCGGCCGGCACCATTTCCACAGCGGCCTGGACATCGCGGCTCCCAACGGCACACCGATTGTGGCAACAGCCAGCGGTATCGTCAGCTTTGCCGGATGGAGCAACGGCAACGGCAATACGGTGGTAATCGAGCACGGACATGGTTTCAGCACGGTTTATGCCCATAACAGCAAGGTCAGCGTCAAGGCGGGACAGGTAATCAAATCAGGCGAGACTATCGCCGCAGTCGGCGCAACCGGCAATGCCACCGGTTCGCACCTGCACTACGAGGTCTGGAAGCATGGCAACCAGAGGAATCCATCCGATTTCCTCGGCGGCGCCTGACAAAACTACGCCCAGACGCACCCTGATGACCACATCTGACAGACAGGAGCCAGACATGTTTTTTCACAAACAACCAAAGCTGGAAATCATCATTGGACAGGAATCGACCATCAGGGGAGAGATTGCCAGCAAGGGAACCGTCCGGATTGACGGACTGCTGGAAGGAAATATCAGCGCCGACTGCGTTATCATCGGCGAGAAGGGGATGGTAACCGGCGATGCGGCTGTGAGACTGATGGTGATTGGCGGCAGAATCGTGGGCAACATCAGGGCCGCCGAAGGTGTGGACATCCAGCATACCGGTGATGTGTGCGGCGACATTTTTGCAGCGCGCCTGAGCATCGCCGACGGGGGCAAGTTTGACGGCCGTTCAACCATGCAACGCACCATGGAGCTGGCCTACAACGCTCCCGAGACCGCAGGCGAAACAACTGCCAACTGAACAGCTTAAAAGAAATTACGGGCGGCCAACCTCTCTGGCTGCCCTTAATTCCCGCAGTTTGGCTCCGATGTCCGTTTCACGCATCATGGCTTCGCCAATCAGAAATGCAGCAACACCATCAGCAGAAAGCCTTTCAATATCGCTTCGCATGTTGATACCGCTCTCGGCCACCAGCAGACGTTCGGACGGCAGCATGCGCGCCAGACGACCTGTCGTACCCAGATCGGTCACAAATGTCCGCAAGTCGCGGTTATTAACACCAATCATGCTGCACTCACTTCCAAGGGCCATTTCCAGTTCCCGTTCGTCATGCACCTCCAGCAGCACATCCAGCCCGAGTTCCCCTGCCATGGCATGATAATCCCTGATCTGTGACAGCTCCAGACAAGCTGCAATCAAAAGGATGGCGTCCGCTCCAGCGACCCGGGCCTCATGGATCTGGTATTCATCAACAATGAAATCTTTTCTTAATAACGGCAGGTCAATGGCAGCAGAGATGGCGGTCAGGTATGCCAGACTGCCCAAGAAGAACTGCTCTTCGGTCAACACCGAAAGGCAGGCAGCCCCGTTCTGCTCGTAGATGCGGGCAATGGCGACCGGATCAAAATCAGGACGGATGACACCCTTGCTGGGTGAGCCTTTCTTGACCTCGGCGATGATGGCTGTGTCGCCAACAGCGGCCATGCTGCGCAGCCGTTCTTCAAAACCGCGCGTTACGGGCATGTCAGCCGCACGGCCAATCAACTCTCTGGCAGGCACCGCTGCCTTGCGACGTTTGAGCGTTTCCCGGCTGTGCGCCACAATCCTTTTCAGTATGTCAGGTGTATCAGTCACGTTGCTCCTGTTCCTCATCTATGCAATTGGACGGCTATGCGTTTGTCAGCCTGGCCAGCTTTTCGAGCTGCTCCATGGCACGGCCCGAGTCAATCGCTGCTGCCGCGGCGACAACACCTTCCTGCGGCGTAGCCACTTTCCCCGCAGCCACCAGCGCAAAAGCGGCATTGAGCAGCACAATATCCCTGCGAGGCCCCTTTTCTCCACCCAGTACCGCGCGCACGATACCGGCGTTGGCTGACGCGTCGCCACCTCTCAGGTCTGCTGCCCCGCAGCGGGAAAAGCCAAACTGCTCCGGGCTCACCGAAAGCAGGCTGACACCTTGCGATGTAACCTCAGCCACCAGGGTCTCTCCGGTCAAGGTGATCTCATCCATGCCATCCGAACCATGCACGACAAAACCATGGCGGCAGCCCAGCCTGTGCAGTACACCAGCCAGCTTTTCAACCAGATCGTCCCGGTAGACCCCCATCACCTGACAATCTGCGCCAGCCGGGTTGGTAAGCGGCCCCAGGATATTAAAGATCGTCCGAACACCAATCTCCCTGCGCGGGCCAATGGCATGCTTCATGGCGCCGTGTAAAGCCGGGGCAAACAGAAAACCAACGCCGATCTCGCTGATACACTTTTCAACAGTCTCCGGAGCAACTTCCAGGTTGATACCCAGTTTTTCCAGCACATCTGCACTGCCGCAGGCCGAAGAAACAGCGCGGTTACCGTGCTTGGCCACCCGGACACCGCAGGCAGAAACCACAAAGGTCACTGTGGTGGAGATATTGAAGCTGTTGGTGCCGTCTCCACCGGTTCCGACCACATCCAAAATGGTCTCACGATCCAGATTGATCTCATCACGATCCATATCCAGCACGTTGCGGCCAACCCGGATCGGGGTGGCACGCTCACGCATCACACGGGCAGCACCGGTGATTTCTTCAACCGTTTCGCCCTTCATGCGCAGGGCGGTTATGAAAGCGCCGATCTGAGCTGGCGTAGCCTCACCAGACATGATCTGGTTCATAACCTCGATCATCTCCCCTTCGTCAAGATCAATAAACTCGACAACCTTTGCAATCGCCCTTTTGATCATATCCACTCCCGAATCGATTTAACCTGAAAACGCGCAAGCATCTTAACTATCAAAAATGGGGATGCCGAGGCATCCCCAAATCTTATAAACCAGCAAGTTACCAGTATCAGAACAGCAAACAGTCCAACTGGTGTATTATGATTTCATGTTAGCTGTTTACGCTTTACTGCCCTTCCCGGATCCGGCGAATGGCATCCCTGATCATCGCCTCGGCCAGGTCTGGCACAACCTCCCACACAATCCGCTCGATTACCTCTCTGGAAACCGAAGCAATTACGGCACGCAATTGCTCTTCCGTCATGGCGGTGGCTGCCGGAGCAGCATTTTCTGCACGGTCGGACTCGGCAACCACAGGGGCCGCGTCTGAAGCTACGGAAGCAACAGGAGGAGGTGGAGTTTCGAAAACAAGGGTTGTGCCATCAACTGGCGGACCTGGATGGGGAACAGCCAATGCAGCGGAGCGAACAAAATCGGGCTTGGTACTCGGCTCAAACTCCGGTATGGATTCAAGAATCTGCGGCATCGACGACACACTGAAGGCCGAAGTCGGCTCGACAGCCTCAACAGGTGTGACAGCAGGTGCAAATGTCTCCTGAACCGGCTCAGCCTCCGGTGTTTCAAAACTGATCTCTCCAAAGGCATCTGTAGAGCCACCCACTGGTGATTCAACAGCAGGCTGTTCCTCAAATTCAAAGGTGTGCTCATCCGACGGGATCCATTGGGAACCAATCTGGCTTTCCGACGGACTTTCAATGGTTGTGGCAGGTTCAAAAACAGGCGCAGCCTGTTCCTGCGGTGGTGTAAAGGCCCCCCAGATATCCGCCGGCGCCGAAACTGATGGTTCGGCCTGCAGCGGCAGTGGTGGCGGGACAGTGGCAGGTTCTACGAAAGCAGGGGCACTGCTGCGGGACAGGCCCAGTTCATGGAGTTCCTTGACCTTGGCAACAATCTGCTGGGATTCGAACGGCTTGGAAAGGAAGGCATCGGCGCCGCAGCTTTTGGCCTTCTCTTCGTCAAACGGCTCGAATGAGCCGGTCAACAGCAGGATAGGCTTGGTTGCCAAAGCCGCATTGGCCCGGATCTGTTCGCAGGCTTCGTACCCGGACATGCCTGGCATGAGTACGTCGATCAGCAGCACATCGGGGTTGATTTCAGCAGCCTTTTCAACGGCCGCCTGGCCGTTGTCCACGATGGCCAGTGAATAATCCTCGCCACCGAAAATAATGCCGATCACCTTCTGAATGGTGATGCTGTCATCTGCCAGAAGAATACTGATACTCATCGGCCCCTCCCCAGGTCAGTGGGTGCGAAATTAGATAAAATAAAGATGTAGACAACTAGCATACCACCAATATGGTGTCAAGTTTTAAGCGGTTCAAGCAACTTGCACGATCAGGGGTGATCGCTTCCGGCGGGCCTTTTCCAGAAAAGTGCAGCCGCCAGAGTGGAAATATCACTGCGCAGACGCCTGAAACTTCTGTTGTCACTGTAGTTCAAGCGGGTGGTTAGCAATACGACAAACAGATCTCTGCTCGGGTCGATCCAGATTGATGTGCCGCTATAACCGGTATGCCCAAAGGACATGGGTGAAAAAAAACTCCCTTTGGGTGCCGAATAGGGGGACTCGATGTCCCATCCCAGTCCTCTGACCACCGCACCGTTGCTGTAGAAGTACGGTGCCGTCATCTGGTTGATGACCCGTTCCGAGAAGATGCGCTGCCCGTCCAGTTCTCCCCTCCCAAGCATCAGCCGGGCAAAACGAGACAGATCCCGTGCCGTTGAAAACAGTCCGGCATGGCCGGCCACTCCGCCCAGCAGTCTGGCATTGTAGTCCTGCACCACACCGCTGACCAGCATCCGGTTATTGTCCAATGTGGGGGCTATCGATCCGGAACTGGCAACATCAGGCAAAAAGGTGGTGCCGTGCGTCAACAGCGGTCGGAACAGATTATCACGGCAGTAATTGTCCAGCCGGCTGCCTGAAGCACGCCAGACCAGTTCTCCCAGCAGGATGAAGTTGATGTCCGCATAACGGAAGCGGCTTCCCGGCGGCTGCCATTTCGTGCGGCTGATCGCCTTGAGAATGGCGCTGCGGCTCGGCTCCGCACGTCCAAGGTCAATATCGTTCAGCCCCGAGGTATGGGTCAGCAGATTAAGGATGGTAATATCTTCGCGCCCGGTTCCATGCAGTTCCGGAAACCAGCGGCTGATCGGGTCCATGATACCGATGCGCCCCTCATCCAGAAGTTTCATCACTGCTGGTGTTGTGGCAACCACCTTGGTAAGCGAGGCAACATCAAAAACCGTGTTTACACTAAAAAGGGGGGAGTTGTCAGCAGGATATAGCCTGCCTCGGGCGGTACTGTAGAGTATACCATCCCGGTTGCCGATCATCACGACGCCCCCGGAAATCAGATTTTTCGCAATGGCATTGTCCACCAGAAAGTCAATGACGGCAGTTCTGCCCGCCTCGGTCAGACTGTCTGCTGCCATGACAGGCTGTGACAGCACTAGCAGAAGAGATATGCAAATGTGGATAATGGTTCTGCTCACGGGAAAGACCATCATTGCGGGCCAGTTCAGGGCCCGCAGAACAAGCAACCACTCAGGTGCGGTAGTCGGCATTGATACTCACATAATCATGGGAAAGATCACAGGTATAAACCGTGGCTGTCCCCTGACCGATACCCAGATCAACCGTAACAGTAAAGGACTTCCTTTTCAGTACCTCGGTCCCCTGCTGCTCGGCGTCACCACCGCTGAAAACACCGTCACGGGCCATGCAGACATCATCAAAGTGCAGCGACAGCCTGTTCTGATCCACCTTGGCCCCGGAATAGCCTACAGCAGCAAAAATGCGCCCCCAGTTGGCATCCTGGCCAAAAAAGGCCGTCTTGACCAGACTCGAATTGGCGATGGCCCGTGCGGCCAGCCTGGCATCAGCGTTGTCCGCTGCGCCACAAACACGGATTTCAACATCCTTGGTCGCCCCCTCACCATCCCGCACAATCTGCCGGGCCAGCGTCAGGAGCACATCACGCAGCAGAGCCCCGAAGATGGACGCATCGCTGCTGCCTGCCTCAATCAGCGGGTTGCCCGCCATGCCGTTGGCCATGATCAGGCAGGTATCGTTTGTGGATGTATCACCATCCACTATGATGGCGTTGAAGGAATCATCCACGGCAACCCGGAAAAGCTGCTCCAGCAGCACCGGTTCCACGGCGGCGTCTGTAACAATAAAACCGAGCATGGTGGCCATGTTGGGCATGATCATACCGGAGCCCTTGGCAATGCCGGCCACAGTGTATCCCACACCTCCGGCCACACCACCACGCACCTCCAGCTTGGGAAAGGTGTCTGTGGTCATAATCGCCTGGGCCACATCATCAAGTGATCCGCTGTCCAGGCCAGCAATCAACGCCGGTATGGCAGCTCCGATCCGTTCAGACGGCATCTGCACGCCGATGACACCGGTAGAGCAGACCTGCACCGTCTGTTCGGGGATGGCAAGGTCTTTCGCCACCGCTGCGGTTATACCCCTGGCCACAACCATACCCTGCTCGCCGGTGCAGGCATTGGCATTTCCGCTGTTGACCACCACGGCGCGGGCCTTGCCGCACTTGATACGTTCCATGGAAAGCAGTACCGGCGCCGCCTTTACAGTGCTGACCGTAAAAACCGCACAGGCATCGGCCGGCACATCGGAACAGATCAGGGCCAGATCCTTGCGCCCCGGTTTCTTTATCGCCGCTTCAACTGCGGAAAAACGAAATCCCTTGATATTCATGTTTACTCCTTGCCAGACAGATATAAAAACGAATCTGGCATTACTTGCCGCAACATTTTTTGAACTTCTTGCCGCTCCCGCAGGGACATGATTCGTTCCTGCCGGTGGTCTTCTGGCTTTTTACCGGCTCTCTGGGGCGTTCGTCATCGCCGGCCAGATTGAAGATCAGCTTCTGGCTGCGCTGCTCTTCCTCGATCAGCTCGATCTCGTCCGGACTTTCCACATGCACCCAGAACATGCGCTCAACCACCTCTTCACGGATACGGACAATCATCTCCATAAACAGGTAGTAGGCCTCTTTCTTGTACTCCTGTTTGGGATCCTTCTGGCCGTAGCCCCGCAAACCGATGCCTTCCTTGAGATGGTCGATATTGAGCAGATGGTCCTTCCAGTGGGTGTCAATGGCCTGCAGCATAACCACCTTGATCAGATGATCGGTCAGCTCGTCACCCAGTTCTTCGGCCTTGGCCCTGAAGATGTCATGCACCTGCCCGCTCAACATTTCGCGGAAGTTTTCCGTATTGACGCGAGGCAGCATCTCCTGTGACAGATCCAGCTGAAGGTTGAAGGTTCTGGCCAGCATTTCCGTAATGCCACCCCAGTCCCACTCCTCGGCCGACGTCTTTTCAATGGCGTACTTGGCGACAATGTCCTCCACGGTTTCATCCAGCATTTCCACGAAACTCTCGCGGATATCCTGTCCTCCCAGAATTTCACGGCGCTGGGTGTAGATCACCTCGCGCTGTTTGTTCATGACATCGTCATATTCGATCAGGTTCTTGCGAATTTCAAAGTTATGGGATTCCACCTTTTTCTGGGCATTTTCAATCGATTTGTTGATCATGCTGTGGGTAATCGCCTCCCCCTCCTCGATCTTGAGGAAGTCCATTACCTTGGCCACCCGATCGGAACCGAAGATGCGCAGCAGATCGTCCTGCAGAGACAGATAGAACTTGGAGGAGCCGGGATCCCCCTGACGTCCGGAACGGCCGCGCAACTGGTTGTCGATACGTCTGGATTCATGCCTTTCAGTGCCCAAAATGTGCAAGCCGCCCAGCCTGATTACCTCTTCATGCTCGGCAGCGCACTCGGCCTTGGATTTCTCCAGCACCGCTTTGTATTCCTCATCGCTGCTCTCCGGGTTTTCACGTCGCCACTGTTTCGCCAGCGATTCGGGGTTGCCCCCCAGCAGGATGTCCGTACCACGACCCGCCATGTTGGTGGCGATGGTGATGGCCCCCTTGCGACCCGCCTGGGCGACGATCTCGGCCTCTTTCTCATGCTGCTTGGCGTTAAGCACATAGTGTGGAATACCCTGTTTGATCAGCATCTCGGAAAGCAGTTCCGATTTCTCGATGGAGATGGTGCCGACCAGACATGGCTGCCCCTGGGCATAATGCTCCTTGATATCCGCTATGACCGCATCAAACTTCTCCCGCTCGGTCTTGTAGATCACATCCGGAAAGTCGGGGCGTAAAAGCGGGCGGTTGGTCGGTATGACCACCACTTCCAGCTTGTAGATCTTATGGAACTCCTCGGCCTCGGTGTCCGCCGTTCCGGTCATGCCGGACAGCTTGGCATACATGCGGAAGTAGTTCTGGAACGTGATCGTGGCCAGGGTCTGGTTTTCGTTCTCGATGGTGACGCGTTCCTTGGCTTCGATAGCCTGATGCAAACCATCCGACCAGCGCCGTCCCGGCATCAGACGGCCGGTAAACTCGTCGACAATCATTACCTCGCCATCCTTGACCACGTAATCCACATCGCGGCGATACATGGCGTGGGCGCGCAGGGCCTGCTCCACATGGTGCAGGGTTTCGATATTGCGCGGGTCATAGAGGTTGTCCACCTTGAGCAACTGTTCCACCTTGAGCACACCCTGCTCGGTCAGTGAGGCACTCTTGGCCTTTTCGTCGATGGTGAAATCGCCGGTATAGGTCTTGCGCTTGCCTGACAGGGTGTTGGCCTCGACCTCGACCATCTCTCCCTTCTGCAGCAGAGGGATGATGCGATCGATGATGTAGTACTTGTCAGTGGACTCCTCGGTGGGGCCGGAGATAATCAAAGGCGTACGGGCCTCATCAATCAGGATCGAGTCCACCTCGTCGACAATGGCGTAGTTGAAGGCACGCTGGACATAGTCATCCAGGGAAAACTTCATGTTGTCGCGCAGGTAGTCGAAGCCGAATTCATTGTTGGTGCCGTAGGTGATATCGGCAGCGTAGTTGTCGCGCCGCTCGTAGTCTTCCAGGCCGTGCACGATCACACCCACGCTCAGGTCCAGGAATTTGTACAGTTTGCCCATCCACTCCGAGTCGCGCTTGGCCAGATAGTCATTAACCGTGACCACATGCACACCCTTGCCGCTGATGGCATTCAGATAGGCCGGCAGGGTCGCCACCAGGGTCTTGCCCTCGCCGGTCTTCATCTCGGCGATCTTGCCGGCATGCAGTACCATGCCGCCGATCAGCTGCACATCAAAATGGCGCATGCCCAACGCGCGCTTGCCACCTTCACGACAGACGGCAAAGGCCTCGGGCAGCATGGAGTCCAGTGACTCGCCCTTGGCATAACGCTCCTTGAACTCCCGGGTCTTATCGCGCAGCTGATCGTCGGAGAGCGCCTCCATGGCCGGTTCCATGTCATTGATCCGGGCCACAATCGGCCAGAGTCTTTTAATCTCGCGCTCATTTTTGCTGCCTATGATCTTCTTTAGAATCGTGCTGAACATTATATCTCCCCAACCTGAATTTCCATCGGCAAACAGTATTCATAGTTAGCATAACTGTCTGCCTTACTCAACACAAAAGGGCGCCCGGAGGATTCTTCAGCATGGTTTTCCGTGCAATTTTTTGATGCATATTTTGAAATATAAATGTATTAGTTTCAGTTATAAATTGAACCAGATACGATGATCAGCCAGGGAGGACAGATGTTTTCACTCAAGGAAAATTTCCCGATCGGCAGGCTTGTGGCAATGGACGTCAGTATGCCCTGTGGCAATGTGATCACCGAATGCGCCACCGTGGTTGATCGTAGCGACGATCTGGTTTCATTCATGTTCTCCTACGCCAAGGGGCTGTATCTGACCAAGCCGACCGTCGTGGACATCCGGATTGAAACACCGCAGGAAACTATCTGCTACCGCGCCACATCCGTACCCAACGCGACCCTGCCATTTATGACCGCCAGAATCGAAGATCGGGTCAGAATCGCCGAAAAGAGGCGTTTTCGACGCATCAACACCTATCTGCCAGTACACCTGGTATACGAATCGTTTCTGGACAACACCACCCGCTCCTTCTCCGGCAAAATGGACGTGAACATCTCGGCCGGAGGCATCAGGCTGTGGGTCAGCGAAAAACTCCCCATCGGCGCCAATGTCATGATGTCACTGGCGCTGCCGGTTGGAGCGGAGATGATACCGGTCATGGCCAAAACCGTCCATGCACGTTTCAATGAATTTTCCAGACGGCACTTGACCGCATTTGAATTCACCTGGATATCTGACGTGGATCGGCAGTCGATCTTCGACTTTGTACAAATGCTGGAATCAGGCCGGCAATGGCGGGAGCGCAACAGCAGGCTGTTCAGGTATGAAACCGAGGGAGGCAATTGCCTCAGGGCGCTACTCAAACTGGCTGGCACCATCTGAGCCACAGGTCAGAGTTGCACAGCATGGGGAAATGGAAGACTGATTACGATATATTATCCGAAACCATCTGCTGAAACCGGGCCTGCCAGCAGCAAAAACAAAAAAGGGCATCCGCATTACCGGATGCCCTCATTGGCTGAATCAGGCTCAGCGCCCCAGGATCATCTCCATCAGCCGGTGCCCCGGCACCAACAGGCCGGTTGACCGGGCCTGTTCCTCATCATAGCTGGCGGCACCGTTTCCAGCGGCATTCCCGCCGCGGTAAATCACAAATGGCACCGCATCGGCAGTGTGGGTCATCAATTTAACCGGCGTTGGATGATCCGGCATGCAGAGCACGGCGTAATCGTCAAACCGCTTCATACCCTCCAGCACGGTGCCGACTATCTGACGGTCAAAATCCTCGATGGCCTTGATCTTGTTCTGCATGTTACCGGAATGGGATGCCTCGTCCGGCGCCTCCACATGCACATATACAAAATCATGCCGTTCCAGCGCATGCAGCGCCGCCTGCGCCTTGCCAATATAGTTGGTGTCGATGTAACCGGTGGCCCCTTCCACATTGACTGCATCCAGCCCCGCACAGAGACCAATGCCCTTGATCAGGTCAACCGCAGAGATGACCGCACCGTTCAGACCGAATTTCTCCTGGTAGGTAGTGATGTCAGGTACCTTGCCATGCCCCCAGAACCAGACCGAGTTGGCCGGATGTTTGCCCGCCTGGATGCGTTTTTGATTAACAGGGTGATGCTGCAACAACTGCCCAGCCATCATCATGATACTCAACAATCGATCCGCGCCGCCACCCTGGGGAAGATACTCATCAATCACCTTGCCTGAGATGTCATGGGGCGGGGTCACACTCATGGCGTCCCTGCCATTGCGCCAAACCATGAGGTGGCGATAGCTGACCCCCGGATAAAATTCAAATTCAGCGCTCCCCAGCTCCTGCTGGAGCATCTGCACAATTTCACGCCCTTCATCGGTAGAGATATGGCCGGCTGAAAAATCATCCATCACAATTCTGCCATCCCGCATCCCGAGCGTCACAAGATTCATGCGGAAGGCGACATCATCCGGGCCCAGCGGCACACCCATGCTGATCGCCTCCAGCGGAGACCGACCCGTGTAACAGCCGACCGGGTCATAACCAAACACGGAGAGATTGGCCACATCGCTGCCGGGAGGCAGCCCTTCCGGCACGGTAGCAGCCATGCCGGTCTGTCCATGGCATGCCATAAAATCCATATTGGGGGTCGCAGCGGCCTGCAGCGGTGACCTGCCGCCAAGCTCTTCGTATTTCACATCGGACATGCCGTCGCCCAAAAGCACGATAATCTTCATAAGCACCTTTCCCTTAACATCTGAGCTTCTTGCAAAAGCCACATAAAGTGTCATTCCGGCAGGTTTCTGGCCGGAATCCAGCTTTTAACCTATTGAAAGAATGGATCTCCGACAGAACCATTCGGGGATGACAATCGTTTAGAGCCTCATCTGAATGCATTTTGCGGCCCATAATATGATTCCGCCGGAAACCTTGTCAACCCCCGCCCGCCGGAGCGGTTACCGACGAACAAATATCTCCCTGGCCAGATTGGTATCAATGGCAAATTCCGAATAGCCAACCCGGAAGATATAGGATGGAAAGGTCTGCAGCAGCGTAATCCTGTTGCCTGGCAGCACCCCCATGGCCATCAATTTCTGCATCTTGCGGCTGTCTTCCGTCAGGATATAGGCAATCTCACCCTCCTGGCCCGGTTTGCACTCTGTCAGCGCCACCACCCCCAGGTCTCCGATACGACGTGCCTCCAGACAGCATTCACCAGGAGGAATCGGCTTGCCATGGGGACAGGTGTCAGGATGGTTGAGCATGGTGCAGATCTTGGTGTCAACGCCCTCGTTCAGCAAATGCTCGAACTGACATGCCTTCTGGTCACCATCTTCGCCCCTGATATTGAGCACGTCCATCATCAGCCGTTCCGCCAGACGGTGACGACGGATGGTCATGCGTCCCTCGGCGCGTCCTGCTTCAGTAAAGTTCAGCACGCCGCCAGTTACCGTAACAAGGCTGTTGCCAATCAACTCCGAGATGGCCGGATCGTCCAGCCGGGTACCAAGGCCATCCGCGTCCAGACCGGGACGGCCCTCTTCTTCAACCGTGACCCAGAGGGTTTCCAGAATCTCTTCGGCTTTTTCGGAAAGCTTCATAACCATCTCCTTTTGAACTCCGCAACTCGGGAACAGAACACTATACCTGTGCCGTCAAAACCGTTCAGCCCTGCAAGCGGGATTTTATATCCCGTAGGAACGTCCTGATCTTGCCCACCAGTTCCGGTTCAAGTGGAATCGCATAATTGCAGCGCGGGCAGTGAACCGATTTGCAGCCGCCGGGGCAGGTTCCACAACCCTGCCGGCCATCCCGCAGGTCAAACTCATGGCCACAGAAATCACACCTCACCAGAACCTCCACATCCCGTTTTCCGACCGGATACAGATCTGGGGCTTACCCCGGAAAAAGGTCACAACCAGCCAGTGGACAACAGCAGCCTGTTAAGCAAAAAGCCACTGGAGAGTGCAATCAGGCTGACCAGCAACGCTATCTGGCAGGCCACCTTCCAGCCACGCTCTTTCTTCATCACCAGAAACTGGGCGATACAAGGCACAAAGAGGGTCAGGGTAACTGCCGCAACGGTCAGCTGACGGGCACCCATCAAACCTTGGGACTGCAGGTCATAAAGACCGGCTGCGCCATAGTCACGCCGAAAAAAACCGAAAATGAAGGCAACCGCAGCTTCCCGGGGCAGACCAATCAACGCCATGAGCGGTGTCATGACATCGATCATCCTTTCAAAAAAACCGCTCAGCTTGCCAAGCCAGAGCAGCACAGAAGCCAGGATGAACAACGGCAGGATTTCAAGAAAATACCACTGCATGCGCGAATAGGTCTTGGTCAGCACATTGCCAAGCCTGGGCATGCGCATGGGTGGCAGTTCCATGTAAAACATGGGCGGCTCACCCGGCATGACGCGCGCCGCCAGCAGGCCCACCAGCAGGAACAGGGCCAGCATGCAGCCCCCCCAGACCGCCAGCGCCCCCTCAACTTTGGAGAGCAGACCAATAATAACACCCAACTGCGCCGAACAGGGTATGGCCAGCGCCAGCAGCAGAGTAGCGATGATCCTTTCCCTGGTGGTCTCCAGGGTACGGGTAACCATCGTGGCCATGGTGTCACAACCGAATCCCAGCACCATGGGAATCACCGCCCTTCCGGTCAGACCGATCCGCTTGAAGACACGGTCCACCACCAGCGCCAGGCGTGGGAAATAGCCACTGTCTTCCAGAAATGAGAAGAACAGGAAAAAAGTAGCCACGATCGGCAGGATGATGCCGACAGCATAGCGCAGCCCCAGGGTGATGATGCCGTATTCACCGACAAACAGGTCCTGCATCGCCTCCCAGGGGATGACACCTCTTACCACCCCACTGACCCAGGGGCTGAAAAGCCCCTCGAACAACTGCTTCTCCAGCAGGTCAACCAGCGTGCCGGCCCCGAAATCGCCGACAAAACGGTAGAGACCGAAATACAGCACGATCAGCAGCAGGGGCACGCCGGTCAGCGGTCGCACCGCAAGGTTGGAAATCCGTTCCGACACGGTCACAACACGCTTTTCCGGGGCATGAAAGACACCGTCCAGCAGGCTGCGAACGATCTCACGCCGTTCCTGAAACAGATCCAGATGAAACGACTCGCGGCGCCGGAACGCAATTTCGCGCAGCTTTTCTGTCAGCTGCACATGGGCAGGGCCGTCATGTTTGGCAAAGAGCGCCATCACCTCTTCATCCTGCTGCAACAGCAAGAGCGCCATGGACTTGGCCGACAGATTGCACCCGACGGTCATCACCCCCATCAGACTGGCGACATCCTCCTCAAGACCCGGACTGTAGCGAAAACGGTCCGGCATCGGCACCAGATTGTACTCTGCCACCGCCTGGCGGATATCGTCCACCCCGACCTTGCGAGCAGTGGCTGCCCCCACCACCGGGATGCCCAGCCTCTGTTGCAACAGCGGCAGATCAATGCTGATACCCAGTCGCTCAGCCTCGTCCATGATATTGACCACCAGGATCACCGGCAGACCGGCCTCGATCAGCTGGAGCGTCATGGCCAGCATGCGCTCCAGATTGCGGGCATCCAGCACATGCAGCACTACATCGGGTGTTTCATTGAGTAGAATCTCGCGGGCTACCCGCTCCTCTTCGGTAATGGTATGGATCGAATACATGCCGGGCGTGTCGATCACCTGCCATTGGCGACCACCGATCATGGCATGACCGCGGGAGACCTCAACCGATGTGCCGGGATAGTTGGAAACCGTGACATAGGTGCCGGTCAGGACATTGAACAGCAGGCTTTTCCCCACATTGGGATTCCCAACCAGCGCCAGTTTGGGCACTCCCTGACCCAATTGGCTATCTGCGTAATTATCTGCCGACATTACTATCTGTCCTTAAAGCCCGTTGACCGGGCATTAGATGTTTATGATTTTCATTCTCAGGGATGTTTCGTCAGATTGGCGAAAATGGCACCAGCCGGATCAGGCTGTCTGGCGGCATTTGGCACAGAGGCCGTAAATCTCAAGTTTGTGGCTCTTGATCATGAAACCGTGGCGGGCGGCGATCTCTTCCTGCAGCTTTTCAATGGTTTCATTCTCAAACTCGATAATCTCGTTACAGCCGATGCAAACCAGATGATCGTGATGTTCACCTTCCATGACATGCTCATAGCGGGTCTGACCGTCATGCAGCAGGATCTCGCGAGCCAGCCCCGCCTCAACAAACAGCTTGAGAGTGCGATAGACCGTGGCGCTGCCGATGCCGGGGTGACTGGCCTTGATCTTCAGATACAGTTCCTCCACGCTGACATGCTGACGACTGGAGAGAAAAAAGTCCAGGATGATGTCCCTCTGGCGTGTGGAGCGTAGCCCCTTGCGGGCGGCAAAGCTGTTGAAGGCCTTCTTCTTTTCAATGATCATACACCCTCCTGTTGAAGCTGACATTCAATATGCTGAAGCATCCACAGCATGTCAACAGATATCCGCTGCCTGTCCCGTACTGACCATGAATTGCGCCGTTATTCGCCCAGGATTACCTCACCCGTATCCGTAAACAGGCGCACAGGCAGTTCAAAAGCACGGCGAAAGACATTCAGCACGCCCCCGGCCAGCGATTTGACCGGCACTGCCTTGACCTGTGGATCGGCCCAGGCACCTTTGGCCTCAAAATAGGCGGTTAGGAAGTCATCACCCTTGCCGGTTAACAGCCATCCGAAAACCGGGATGCGGTTGACTATCTTGTCGACGGTCTGCAGCGGCTGCACGCCGATGGTCAGATCCAGTTCCTCCTTGACGATATCGGTTGTGCCGATGATAGAGATATTGATTGCGTCGCTGCTAATAAACAGATCGCTGCTGGAACCCTTGCCGTCACGAACGGCGATGGTGCCCGTAATCTCATCAAACGGCATGCCGCCGGTGACCATGTCCGGCAGCTGGAATTTAAGCAACTGGGACACGTTAAGGATTGAAAACAGCTTGGAAAGCACACCAAACTTTTTCAGGGAACCGTCCGTGAGATTCAGCCGCAGGTTGCCCAGCGCCGTCTGTTTTACCTCCTGGAGGGTGCTGCCGCGGCCTGTCAGTTTACCGGACAACTCCAGATTGCCCTGTATCTCGCGGGTGATGTCCAGCGATTTAAACAGTGGCTCGGCATCAACTTCCTGCAGCTTGAAATCCACGTCATAGCGATGCCCCTGACCTGCGCCTTCGGCCACCCGACCGCTGGCAGACAGGGTGCCGTCATACAGCCCGGCTGCGAGGCTGGTCAGGTAAAATACGCCGTCATCCCGCGTCATGGAGGCATTCAGATCCTCGAAAAGCATCTTGCCATAATTGCCTTTATCGGCTGTCAGCTTCAGTTTCAGGTCGGTCTTTTCGCCGCCTTCACCCGCTCCCTTGTAGTCCAGTTTCAGTAACAGCAGCAGATCATCAATATCCAGATGGGAGGATTTTATATCCAAGGTTGCGCTGGGGGTTTGACCGCCGCTTAAACTGCCGCTGGCCATGAAGCGTGAGTTATTGAACTGACCGGAAAAACCGCTGAAGCGCCCCCCCTTGTCGCTAAAGGCGAAGGTACCCTGCATGTCACGGATACTGGTACCGGAAACAGGCGATACAATCGCCAGATCCTCCAGAAACAACTGCGGCGATGAGAGTACAAGCTCGGTCTCGGGACTGCGCATGTTTTTGATGCGGCCCCGGACATTAACCCGCGATCGCCCATATAGCACGCTGATGCTGGATGTCTCCACGCTGTTGCCCTTGAAACTGATCACGCCGTTCAGGTTGCTTATCGGTTTGAACTTGTCACCCGGCAGGAGGGAAAAGCCGCTCAGGGAGATATTGCCGTTGTAATGCATGGCACTGAAATCCTGCGGATTGCCGCTGGCGCTCACGTGGGCCTGCACCCGGCCGCGCGGTTTGTACTTCTGCCAGTCAACCAGAATCGGCAGCCGCTCATTCAGCATGAACTGGTTGGTCTGCAGCTCAAAGTCCAGATTGGGGCGCTTGCCGTATTTGAGCAGTGCCGTTGCAGACAGATTCAAAGGCGGCAGAACATAGGACAGGCTGGTAATGCGGGTCGCATCGCGCCCCAGGACAGCGCTGAAACTCAGACGGCTGGGCATGCCGGGCGCCTTTTTGACTGCAAAGGGAAAACTGTAGGCCGCCTGACGCAATTCCCATTCGCCGGACAGGTTGTAGGCCGGTAAGATACCGCCCCCCTTGAGCACCAGTTTAGAATTACCGCT
>DAONZY010000050.1:0-19757 GCA_035407085.1 Deltaproteobacteria bacterium
TTACAGCTCCGGCGCCCCGGACGGTACCAGGCAGACCACGGCCAGCAGCTCGCTGCCGTTGTTTTTGATCTGGTGTTCCTCGTCACTGTTTACCAGCACCACATCGCCGGCTTTGACCGGATTCCACTTGCCATTTCCAAAGATCTCGCCTTTGCCGCTGTAGATGAACATCTCATGCTCCCACGCATGGGCGTGCCGGGGTGTGTGTCCGTTCGGCGCGATCTCGAAGACCCGCATGCAGAAGTTGCAGGCTCCATCGGCCTTGCCGAGCACAACCCTGGCTGCAATACCCTTGGCCACATCATTGTCCATAGTTACGGCGTCAACTTCCGAATAGGTTTTGAACAGCATGGTCTCCTCCTTATTGGTTGAGATAATGGAAAATCTCGCTGTGGTGGTTGATCCGGCTGCAGCCGGGCAGCTCGGACTTGTAGGCAATGAAGTGTACCCCGGCCCCTTGCGCTGCCTGGCGGTCTACCTCGGCATCGCCGACAAAAAGCGCCTCGCACGGCGCTACCCCGTAATGCTCCAGAATCTTCAGCAGCGGTTCCGGGTGCGGCTTGGGATTGGCAACCTTGCCTGCTGTCATGATGCAGGAAAAGAGGCCGTTCATGCCGAAATCCTCGATGATCATCTCCATGGAGGATGCCCGGTTGGTGCATATGGCCAGCGAAACAAGCCCTTTCAGTTTTTCCAGGGTGTCGATCAGGCCGTCCTCGATGCGCATATAGCGCACCAGATCACGGTAGTGGATGGTTCGGGCAAAGGCCATGGCGGCATCTTCCTGCGGGTCTCCCTCGAAAAAATACTTCATTACGTTCAGAAACGAATAGGTGTGCAGCACTGTCCTGGAGGTGTGGTCGTTGCGGTCCAGCAGCGGACGTCCCAGATGTTTCATGATGCTGTCATAGAAAACGTAATTGGATTCGATGGAGTCCAGCATGACCCCGTCGCAGTCGTAGATGACAACCTTGTAGCTGCTAGTTTGATGATTCAATGTCATTTTGCTCCGCTTTTTCCATGTTGTTCAGGTACTGTTCCCATTCCATCGGGAGCAGATATTTCTTCTTGCTGTTGCATTCCTTGCAGCAGGGTACGACGTTGTTGCGCGAGGCCTTGCCGCCGCGCGCGACCGGGATGATGTGGTCCATGGTCAGCTCTTCCGGCGCAAAACTGCCGCCGCACCAATGACATCTGCCCTGGGCGAGACGGTTTTTCCACCAGCGGCTCTTGCGCAGCTCGCGTGATTTCTCCCGCTCGCGTCTGATTTCCTGTTCACTGATTTCGACGATAAAGTGTTTCATGTTTTATCCGTTGACCGTTGACCGTTATCCGTTGACCGTAATTATTACGGACACGGGCACGATCAGTCCCTGATTTTTACCACTGTTGCCCCGTCGCGCCCTTCGTGGGCTTCGCCGGGACGGAAGCTCTCCACCAATCTTGATTGTGAGAGATACTCCCGCACCGCCTGACGCAGCTTGCCGGTTCCCAGGCCGTGGATGATGCGCACCTCGCCCATGCCGCTAAGGGCGGCATGGTTTAGGAACGGCTCCAGCATGTCGATGGCCTCTTCAGCGCGCAGGCCGATCAGTTTCAGTTCTCGTTCCTCGTTTTCCGTGCTGTTGATCTGGTGTTTGCCGGTGGAGGGCGGTTCCTGCCTGAGCTGATTTTTTCCCTGCGGCGCCGACAGTTCCTTAAACGGAAGATCCAGTTCCATGCTGCCGGCCCGAACCCTGGCCCTGCCATGCCTTTCATCAATGCTGATGACAATTGCGTTGTGCCCGATGCTGCGCACAAAGACGCTATCACCCGCCTGCACTTGCTTCAAGGGGGCAATTTCATCGGTGGCCGGGGCGAATGACTCGATCTGCACGCTGAAATCCGCTTCACTGCGCTTGAGCTTTTCCAGCGTATCGGCGCGTTTTTCCCTTCTGTATTCGTCCAGCAACTCGTTCATCCGCCGGCGCATGGTCGAAATCAGCTCCCTGGCCTCCTGGCGGGCCTTTTCTCTCGCCTCGCGGCGGGCCTGGTCGATTTCTGCGGCCCTGGCGTCAACTTCCAGGCTGCGCGCATCCAGTTGCTGACGCTGTCGGTCCAGCAGCTGCTGCTGTTCGTCCAGTTCGACCCTTTTACGGCGCAGATCGGCCAGCATGGCAGTAAAGTCGGAACCGGCGCTGCCCAGCATCTCGCGGGCAAAACCGATCACCTCTTCGGGCATGCCGAACCGGCGTGCGATGTCAATGGCATGGGAGTGGCCCGGTTCTCCGGTGATCAGCCGGTAGAGCGGGGTGAAGCTCACTGCGTCGTATTCCATGCCGGCATTCAGCATGGCCGGGGTGCGATGCACATAGCCGATGATCTCGGACAGATGGGTGGTGGCAATCACGGTCGCACCAAGCTGCTGAAGCTGTTTCAAAGTGCCGCAGGCGATGGCCGCCCCCTGTTGGGGTTCCGTGCCGGCACCCAGCTCGTCCAGCAGCACCAGGGAGCGTGATCCGGCCTGGGACAGGATCCTGGTGATGCGGGCCACATGGGCGGAGAAGGTGGACAGGCTCTGCTCGATGGACTGCTCGTCGCCGATGTCCACCAGCAGGTTGTCCAGCAGCGGAAAGCTGCTTCTGGCGCCATCGGCCGGCACGGGCATGCCGCACAGTGCCATCAGCGTCAGTATGCCGGCGGTCTTGAGGGCGATGGTCTTGCCGCCGGCGTTGGGGCCGGTGATGACCATGACCGAGGCGGCGTCTGGCCCGCTGCCGCCCAGCCGCATGTCAAGCGGCTCGACGCGCTTGAGCACACCCTGGCGCGTCAGCATCAATAGCAGCGGGTGTCGGGCGCCGGACATGCGGAGCAGGCCGCAGGCGTTCAGTGATGGCTGCTCAAGAGCGTATCTCTCGGCGAACAGGGCGATACTGTTGAGCCGGTCGACCTCCACCAGGGTCTGGAAGCAGGCGCGGATCTCGTCCGAGTCCTCCCTCAGCCAGGCGGAGAGCTGGCGCAGGATGCGGATCTCTTCGGCCTTTTCCTCGGCGGTCAGGTTTTCCAACTCATTGACGAAGGGGATGATCTCCAGCGGCTCCATGAAGGCGGTTTCACCGGACGAGGATACGTCATGCACCACCCCTTTGACCATGCCCTTGGAATCCATGCGCACCGGTATGACCCATCGACCGGAACGCTGGGTGATGAAGTCGTCCTGCAGAAAAATCTCCATATTGCTGTTGCGGACGATCTCTTCGATCTTCTTGCGAATGCGGGCCGCCAGGCCGCGTTTGGCCCGGCGGATCTCTTTTAAGTCGCTGGAGGCGCTGTCCATGATGCCGCCTTCCTGGTTAATCGAGGCGGTCAGCGGCTCCAGGATGTCGGTGAACGGTTTCAGCGGCGGCTGCATGGCGGCCAGCAGCGGCACATCGCTGCGGGGTGCGAACTGGCGGCTGATGTCGCGGAAGTTTTCCAGCACCGGGATGAACAGCAGCAGTTCGGCGGGAGAGAGGAAGGCCCCTTGCGGCCTGATGTTTTCCAGCAGTGGGCGGATATCTTCGAAACGGGACAGTCGCAGGCTGATCCCCTCTCCGGCCAGCGACCGCAGTTCGGCGATACGTCCGGCAATCAGTTCGATGGCGGCCTGATCGGGCAGCGGAACGGTCTTGAGCAACTCCTCACCGGTTGTAACACTGTGCACGCCCTGGGCGATTTCGGCCAGCACCTTGTCGAATTCAAGCTGTATGAGTGTGTCGTTTGATATCATCGGTCCTTTTTCTTGCTGCGCCTGTGGCGGCGCTCTTTTTGTTTGCGCAGTCTGGCAATGCGTTCCATTTCCGGGGTTGGTGTGCCGTGTGATGCCTCCAGCCGTTCCAGCAGCTCGCGCCTGGCCAGGAAACGGTTCAGGGACTGGCTGCGTTCACGCGAGGCGCTAACACAGATGCCGGTTGGTCTGTGCCTGATCTGGACGCAGGTCGAGGTTTTGTTGACATGCTGGCCGCCGCTGCCGGAGGAACGGACAAAGCTCTCCTCCAGGTCTTCTTCGCGCACGTCCAGCGCTTGCATTTTCTGCTGGAGCCAGCGATTCTTTTCTTCACTTACGGCAAATTGGAGCATGTATGTAACCAAAAAACAGGTGATTGTCGTTACAGTTGCAAAAACAGCGGATCAGGTCCGTTGGTTGCGGAGTGTCAGCTGCCATCTCAAAAGTGCTGTCAGTGTCTTTGCATCACTGATGCGGCCGTCTGCCGCCATGGAGAGCGCTTCTTCAAAAGGCAGGCGTATGACTTCAATCTCCTCGTCGTCTTCCGGTTCGGCATCTCCCTGCGACAGCCCGCAAGCCGCAAACAGGTGGACGGCCTCGTCGAACACGCCCGGGGAAGAATAGACCTTCCCCAGCGGGAAAAAGTCTGACGCGGTGATACCGGTCTCCTCCAGCAGTTCGCGACAAGCACATTCCAGTGGCGGTTCCCCGGGAGACAGCCTGCCGGCCGGGATTTCCAGCAGGGGGACCCCCACGGCGGGCCGCAGCTGGCGGATCAGCGAGATGCTGCCATCGTCGTGGACAGGCAGTACTCCGGACCCGCCGGGATGACGGATAATCTGGAAGGTGTGAAAACCCAACTGGCCGATCTCCACCTCCAGCTGTTCAATGTTGAATACCAGACCGTTGAAAACAGTGCTGCTGTTTCGGATGTTCATGGGTGTCGCTTTCTGGTCCGTGATCTGAATGAGCAGTCACTATATCAAAAAACGGCATTGCTCAGGAAGAAATAATCCGTACCGCCAACGGTTGGCGGTTGCCGAAGCCGAGGGATAAATGCTATATAACCAGCGCAAACAATCGAACCTGATGCGAGGTCAGAGATCAAGTGAAAGTATCATTCGTGAGACGCTTCTGGGTAACCTTCTCCTGCTATGTGGTCGGTACGTATGCCTCACTGCTGAACCGCTTTGAGGTCAAGGGGGCGGAAAACATTCCGTCATCCGGCGGTGTCCTGCTGGCCTCCAACCATATCTCCGCCTTTGAAACCGTCTATCTGCCCTGGGCCGTGATCCAGAAACAGCCGTTCCAGATGGTCTGGGCGCCTGCCAAGGAAGAGCTGTTCGAAAAAACGCTCACCCGGCTGTTGTACAGCTCCTGGGGGGCCTTTCCGGTCAGACGCAAGCGGGATGCCAAGGCGGTCAATGTGATTGGTGAGCTGCTCAAAAGCCAGAAGGTGATGCTTTTTCCCGAAGGTACGCGCCACAAGGATGGCCGGCTGGGCAAGGGCAATCGCGGCGTGGGCAAGATCATCTACGACAGCCGACCGGTGGTTGTGCCGACCGCCTTGATCGGATTCAATCATTGGAAGTTTCCCCGCCGCGGCCAATCCGCCACGGTGGTGTTCGGTAAACCGCTTGATTTCAGCGACCTGTTTGCCCTGGAAGATAACAAACAGACCCAGCAGATGATTGCCGATCGGGTCATGGCTGCCATTGCCGACCAGCTTAAAGCGGAGGGGGCCTATGTCGGTGAAGCGTGACAAACCGGCAGTCTGCGGTGCGGCAGCAGGGGAGTCCACCCTGGTGGAGATCTTCTGTGACGGTGCCTGCAGCGGCAATCCCGGCCCCGGCGGTTACGGAGCGATCCTGCGCTGCAATGGCCACGAGAAGGAGCTAAACGGCGGAGAGCCGCATACCACCAATAACCGCATGGAACTGACTGCTGCCTTAGAGGCCTTGCGTCAGCTGACCCGCCCCTGCAGTGTAACGGTCACCACCGATTCCCAGTATCTGGTCAAGGGGATGACCGAGTGGATCCGGGGTTGGCAAGCCAAGGGCTGGAAGAACAGCAAGAAGGAGACGGTGCTGAACCGTGATTTGTGGGAACAACTGCTGGAGGTTTGCAGCCGTCATAGCGTCAGGTGGGTCTGGGTACGCGGGCATGCCGGCCATGTGGAGAACGAACGCTGCGATCTGCTGGCGCGGGAGGCGATTGCTGCTGTAAAAACCGGATCGTAATCAAAGGGCGGTGGAGATAGTTCAAAAAGCAAAGGCGACCAGTTGGCCGCCTTTGTCGTATCGTTTAGTACCCTCTTGGTCCCCTGTGCTCATGATGTCTGGGGGGGCGTCTGTGTTTTTTGTATTTCTTGTGCTTTTTGTAGTGACCCCTGTGCAGGCCGCGATCCGGGTGAGGAGCTGGCCTTTCCCTGACAATCACCCGCTCCCTTTCGATTACATGGGGTCTGGGTGGTGGCGGGGGCGGCAGCGGTGCCGGCGGTGGTGGAGGCGTGCCGACCCGCACCCTCACATTGGGGGTTGAAACCCCCACCGATACGTCGGCGACAGCAAATCCGGCCGAGGCTGCGACACAGACCAGACTGGCGACCACTTTCTTCAGCAGATGTTTCTTCATCTCTTGTTTCTCCTTGTTGCTTGATTTTGCGCGGTTGGCGCAAATAAAAAAGGGATGCTGATATCGTATGATATTTCGGCATCCCGGCTGTCTCTGAGAGACCCTGTAGGCTTTCCGCCCCATCCTTGCGAATGGTTTAGTATTGTCGTTTATCCAGATTATTTTCTGAAGCACTATACGCAAAAAGCAGGCTCCAGTCAATAGCAGCGGCAGGGTCTTTCAGATCATTGCGCATGCTGCCAGCAGCATTTCCTCTGCATGTTTACGGGTGGTGTCGGTAATCTTTGCCCCACCCAGCATGCGCGAGATCTCCTCGATACGGGTTCTGTCATCCAGCTGGCTGACCAGCGTGGCAGTCCGACCTTCTTCCACCAGCTTCTCCACTTGCAGATGATGATCGGCAAATACGGCCACCTGGGGCAGATGGGTGATGCAGAGCACCTGCTGCTGTCCGGCCACCTTCTTCAGCTTGCGCCCGACGATCTCGGAAGTGGCGCCGCCGATGCCGGTGTCCACTTCATCAAAGATCAGGGTGGGCACATCGCCCTCCGGCAGAACTTGCTTGAAAGCCAGCATCAGGCGGGACAGCTCGCCGCCGGAAGCAATCTTTGCCAATGGTCGCGGCGTTTCTCCCGGGTTGGGGGAGAAGAGCAGTTCCAGCTTTTCAAAACCGTTTGTGCGCGGCTCAGCAAGCGTCGTCAGCTCGAGGTCGATAAGGGCGTTTTTCATGGCCAGCTGATGAATCTCTGCTTCCAGGGCGTTCTTCATATCAGCGGCAGAGGCACGTCTTTTTCTGCCCAGCTCGGCTCCGATTGCTTCCAGCTGTTTGCCGACCTGTTGCTGCTCATGCTCCAACGCCTGTCTGTCCTGTTGTTGCCCGGCCAGTTGTTCCAGTTGCCGGTCCACATCCTGTTTGAATGCAAGAACCTCAGCGATGCTGGCGCCATACTTGCGCTTTAGGCGTCCGATCAGATCCAGCCGGTCTTCCAGCTGCTGCAGTGCCTGGGGGTCAGACTCGATGCGGGCAGCGTATCCGCGCAGGGAGACGGCGGCGTCTTCCAGTTGGAGATATGAGTTTTCGATGGCATTGGCTGTTTCTGCCAGGGAATGGTCAATGTGTGAGATTTCAGCGATGGATGCGGAGATACGGCGCAACTGCCCCAGCATGGCGTTATCGCCGCCATAGAGGTGTTCAAAGGCATCATTGCTGACGGAGGCCAGTTTTTCTGCGTTGGCCAGCAGCTGGCGTTGTTCATCCAGCTCTTCCTCTTCGCCAGGCTTGAGAGCAGCGCTTGCAATCTCCTCTGACTGGAAGGAAAGCAGATCCAGCTTCCTGGCAGCCTCGCGCTCCTGGTCCTCCAGGTGGGACAAGCGTTCTTCGATGGACTGCAGCTGGCTATACAGTTCGCTGAACCGGCTGCGCAGGCCGGTTGTGCCAGCAAAGGCATCCAGAAGCCCCAACTGATTTTCCGGTTTCAACAGGGTCTGGGATTCGTGCTGCCCGTAGATATTGATCAGGCGGCGGGCGATGTCGCCCAAGAGCGCCAGCGGGGCCATGCTGCCGTTGATGAAGATGCGGTTTTTACCGGCGCGGGAGATGGAACGCTTGACGATCAGTTCATCGGCTCCTTCCATGCCGGATTCTTCCAGCAGGAGCTTCAGATCTTCACGGCCGCAGATATCGAACAACGCCTCGACGACCGCCTCCTCCTCGCCGGAACGGATCAGCTCCGCCGAGGCGCGCCCCCCCATGATCAGGCCGACCGCGTCGATGATGATAGATTTGCCGGCGCCGGTCTCTCCGGTCAGCACCGTCAACCCGGGACCAAAGGTGAGGTGCAGGGAGTCGATGATGGCGATGTTTTTTATGGTCAGGTCTGTAAGCATATTGCACCAATAGATATTGAATTATGAGTTTTGGATTACAATTCAAAATCCACAATCAAAAATCCAAATTTTAGTCTCCTGTTCCACTGTCAACGGTCAACGGTCAACGGTCAACGGTTTCACCGTTCCCCCCACTTGAGTTTGGTCCTTAGTACCTCGAAGTAATCGCGGCTGCTGGGCATGACCAGATCGGTTGTATTTCTTGAACGCTGTACCTCGATTTCATCACCTTCCTGCAGCTCGAAACCGACCTGGCCGTCTACGGTCAGATAGGCTTTCTTGTCGTAGGAAGAGAGGGTGACGCAGATCACCGACTGGTCGGACAGCACAATCGGCCGGTTGGTCAGGGTGTGGGGGCAGATGGGGTTGATGATGATGCAGCTCATCCTGGGGTGGATGATCGGACCACCGGCGGACATGGAGTGTCCGGTGGAGCCGGTCGGAGTGCTGATGATCAGGCCGTCGGACTTGAAGGTGGTCAGCATGTGCTGGTTGATGGTGGTTTCCAGGTCGAGGATGCGGGCCAGCGCCCCCTTGCTGATGACCACATCATTTAAGGCATCGCATGTGTGGACAATCCTGCCGTCCCGGCGTACGCCGACGGTGAGCATCATGCGTTTGCAGACAAGTATTTCACCATTCAGGCAACGCTGCAGCAGCGGGTACAATTCTTCAACGGTCGTATCGGTTAGAAAGCCCAGGCTGCCCAGGTTGACCCCCAGGATCGGAATCTGCCGGCCACTGAACAGACGCGCCACCGAAAGCAGTGTGCCGTCACCACCCAGCACAACAACCAGATCGGCTGTGTCGCGGATTTCATCGTCGGCCTTGGTCTGGGACAGACCAAGATGGCGGGTTAGATGTTCTTCCGCCAGTGGCTGCAAGCCGTGGCCGTTAAGCCAGCTGATCAGATCGCGGGCAATCTGTTGACACCGGGGGTCATGCACCTTGGCAAATATGGCGATGTTTTTAATCGGCATGGGGTGTCCGCCTGGATTCCGGTTTGTTTAACGTTAACGCAGGCTCCTGATTTTCTGCAGACTCTCTTCCAGCACCTGTTTCTTGTTGGTCACATCGGCCAGCTTTTCACGTTCCTTGGCAACCACATCGGCCGGGGCGCGGTCAACAAAGCTGGGGTTGGACAGCTTCTTGGAGAACAGTTCGATCTCCTTGTCCATTTTGGCGATTTCCTTCAGCAGCCGCTGTTCTTCGGCCTCCACATCCACCAGCCCTTTGAGTGGTACATAAATCTGTACGTCGCCAGCCACCTGAATGGAGGCGTCTTCGGGCTTTTCAATCCCTTGGCCGACGGCCAGATCGGCGACGCGGGCCAATCCGATAATGGCGGCTTCATTGTGCTTCATCAGCTTGAGACTGTCTGCGCTGCCGCAGGACAGGATCACGGCAATCTCCCGGGAGGGTGGCACTTCCATCTCGCCGCGGATGTTGCGGATGCCGCTGATTACCGCCATCACGCGCTCCATGTTGGCGGCTGCTTCAGGGAAGTCCCGCTCTGTAATCGGTTGTGGATATTCTGCCAGCATTATGCTTTCCGGTCCCTGTTCTTTGGGAAGCGCCTGCCAGATCTCTTCGGTGATGAACGGCATGAAGGGGTGCAGCAGCCTCAGTAACTGCTCAAGGGTGTGGCAGAGCACATGCTGCACTGTCGTCTTGCGTTGCGGGTCATCTCCGTACAGGTCTTTCTTGGAAAGTTCCAGGTACCAGTCACAGAACTCGCTCCAGGTGAACTGATAGAGCGTCATGGCGGCGTCGTTGAAACGGTAGCTTTCCAGTGCGGCGTTGGTTTCACGGGCCGCCTCGTTGAGGCGGTGCAGGATCCACTTGTCGCCTTCGGAAAGGGACAGCTCTTCAATCCTGGCTCCGGAAGGCTGAAACCCTTCCAGGTTCATCAGGGTGAAGCGGGCGGCGTTCCAGACCTTGTTGCAGAAGTTGCGGTAGCCGCTGATACGTTCTTCGGCCAGCTTGATATCGCGTCCCTGGGCGGCAAAGGCGGCCAGGGTGAAACGGAAGGCGTCGGTGCCGTACTGGTCTATGACAGTCAGCGGGTCAATCACGTTCCCCTTGGACTTGCTCATCTTCTGTCCGTGGGCGTCGCGCACCAGGGCATGGATATATACGTCGCGGAAAGGCACCTCGTCCATGAAATGCAGTCCCATCATCATCATGCGGGCCACCCAGAAGAAGAGGATGTCGAAGCCGGTCACCAGGCAGGATGTGGGGTAGAAGCTTTTCAGCTCTGCGGTCTGGTCGGGCCAGCCCATGGTAGAAAAGGGCCACAGGGCGGAAGAAAACCAGGTGTCCAGCACATCGGTTTCCTGACGCAGTTCGTCGCTGCCGCACTTGGCGCATTTGGTCGGGTCTTCCATGGATACGGTGATCTCGCCGCAGTGGTCGCAGAACCAGGCCGGGATACGGTGTCCCCACCAGATCTGGCGGGAGATGCACCAGTCGCGGATGTTCTCCATCCAGTCGTAATAGGTGTTTTCCCACTGTTTGGGAAGGATGCGGGTCCTGCCGTCCTTGACAGCTGCCAGGGCACGTTCGGCCAGTGGGCCGACCTTGACGTACCACTGCAGTGACAGGTATGGCTCGACAACAGTCTTGCAGCGGTAGCAGCCGCCGACAGACATGGGATGGTCGTCAATCTTCTCCAGCAGGCCGGCCTCTTCCAGTTCGGCCACGATGCGGGTACGGGCGGCGAAGCGGTCCAGCCCTTCGTACTGATGGCCGGCAGAGTTGATGACGCCGGATTCATCGAGTACGTTGATCTTGTCCAGGCCGTGGCGCAGGCCGACCTCGAAGTCGTTGAAATCGTGGGCCGGGGTGATCTTGACCACGCCGGTACCGAACTCTCGATCCACATATTCGTCAGCGATGATCGGGATTTCCCGGTTGATCAGCGGCAGGATGACCTTTTTGCCCACCAGTGACTGGTAGCGTTCATCCTCCGGGTGTACCGCCACGGCGGCGTCGCCCAGCATGGTTTCCGGACGGGTTGTGGCCACCACCATGAATCTGCCCGGCTCTCCAACTACCGGATAGCGGATGTGCCAGAGATGCCCCTTCTTGTCCTCGTGTTCCACTTCTATGTCGGAAAGCGCGGTGTGACAGCGCGGACACCAGTTGATCAGGCGGTTGTCGCGGTAGATCAGGCCGTCATTGTACAGTTTTACGAAAACGGTGCGCACTGCCTTGGAAAGCCCCTCATCCATGGTGAAGCGCTCACGTTCCCAGTCACAGGAGGCTCCCAGGCGTTTGAGCTGACCGATGATTTGTCCGCCTGATTCGGCCTTCCACTTCCAGACCCGTTCGATAAAGGCCTCACGCCCCAGGTCGTGGCGGTCTTTTTTCTCGGCAGCCAGCTGGCGTTCCACCACGTTCTGGGTGGCGATACCGGCATGGTCGGTGCCGGGCATCCAGAGCACGTTGTGACCCTGCATGCGTTTCCAGCGGCAGAGGATGTCCTGCAGGGTGTTGTTGAGGGCGTGGCCCATGTGCAGTGCACCGGTTACGTTAGGCGGCGGAATGACTATGGAATAGGTTTTTTTGTCGGATGTGGCGGCGGCGTGGAAGTAGCCCTTTTCCTGCCATGCCTGGTACCATTTTTTTTCAACGTCGTGGGGTTCGTACCCTTTGGCGAGTTCTTTGCTCATGATGTGCGATTACCGTTTCCTGATTTTGATTTGATGAAACACTATAAAAAAAACAGGGGGATAATGCAACATCCCCCTTCAGTATTAACAGAATTTACTGCTTGAAACTATTTGTAAGACATGTTCAGGAAGTTTCTCAGCATGTCCATACCGCCTTCTGTCAGGATCGATTCGGGATGGAACTGGATCCCCCAGACCGGCAACTCTTTGTGACGTAAGCCCATGATCTCGCCGTTATCCACCCAGGCGGTCACCTCAAGACAGTCGGGCAGGGTGGCACGTTCCACTACCAGCGAGTGGTAACGGGTGGCCTGAAACGGGTTGGGCAGCCCATGAAACAGCTCCCGTCCGTCGTGGTGGATGGGGGAGGTTTTACCGTGCATCAGGGAGATACTGCGGATGACCTTGCCCCCGAAGGCAGCACCGATGGCCTGGTGACCCAGGCAGACCCCCAGGATCGGCATCTTGCCGGCAAAGTGTCTGATGGCCTCTACTGAGATGCCGGCTTCCTCGGGAGAGCAGGGGCCGGGTGAAATCACCAGCCGATCCGGTTGCAGGGCTTCGATTGCCTCAATGGTGATCCTGTCGTTGCGGTGGACCAGCACATCTTCGCCCAGCTGGCAGAAATACTGGACGATGTTGTATGTGAACGAATCATAGTTGTCGATCATCAACAGCATGTTATTCCAGACCTCCTTCGGCGATCTCGATGGCGCGGCGTGCGGCCATGGCTTTGTTGACCGTTTCCTGCCATTCGGCTGCCGGGTCGGAGTCGGCTACAACGCCGCCCCCTGCCTGCAGGTGCACCATGCCGTCCTTGATTACCAGGGTGCGGATGGTGATGGCCAGATCCATATTGCCAGAAAAAGAGAAGTAGCCGACTGCCCCGCCATATACTTCGCGGCGCACAGGTTCCAGCTCGTCGATGATCTGCATGGCGCGGATTTTGGGGGCTCCGGACAGAGTGCCGGCCGGCAGCGAGGCGCGTACCAGATCGAAGGCGTCGCAGTTACCATTAAGCTCTCCCTGCACATTGGAAACAATATGCATTACGTGGGAGTAACGCTCGATCACCATCAGTTCGGAAACCTTGACCGAACCGGTCCGACAGACCCGACCCAGATCGTTTCTTCCCAGATCGACCAGCATGACGTGCTCGGCGCGCTCCTTGGGGTCGGCCAGCAGTTCATCAGCCAGTCGGGCATCCTCTTCCGGTGTGGCACCGCGCGGTCGGGTGCCTGCGATGGGTCGCAGTTCAACCCGGCTACCCTCTTTCCTGACCATAACCTCCGGAGAGGCACCAGCGATGACAGTGTCGTCAAGACGCAGGAAGAACATATAGGGTGATGGATTTAATGTGCGCATGACACGGTATATATCGAAAGGATCGACTGAAAGCTTGCCGCTGAAACGCTGGGAAGGTACCACCTGGATAATGTCGCCGGCGCGGATATAGGCCTTGGCTTTTTCTACGGCGGCTTCATAATCTTCGCGGCTGATGTTTGATTGCAGTTTGACCTTTTGGGGCGACGGTGGTGTGACTCCAGAAGGAACCGGTTTGCGAAGGCGCTTTATGATTGAGTCAATGTTTTCTTCTGCTTGACGGTATATATCCCGGAGATCCATTCCCGGTTCAATGTGGGCGTTGGACACAACCTTGATCTTCTGGCTGATGGTGTCGAAGATGACCATGGTGCCGGTGATCAGCAGATACGATTCATAGGCGTCAATAACAGCAGGTTTGTGGGTGGGCAGGTATTCGAAATGGCGCACCATGTCATAGCCCAGATACCCTACGGCTCCTCCGAAAAACCTGGGCAATCCCTCTACCTCAACCGGGGTGAAGCGGGCCATCAGATCCCGAATGCATCCAAGCGGATCTTCAGTGGTAGTGGAGGTTGTCTGGCCGTTTTCAATTAGTTCAACCAGATTGCCTTTGGAGCGGATGATGCTTGACGGACTGGTGCCGATAAAACTGTAGCGTGCCCACTTTTCACCCCCCTCGATGCTCTCCAGCAGAAACGAGAAACGTCCGTCGTCCAGCTTTTTGAATGCTGTAACAGGCGTATCCATATCGGCCATGATCTCGCGATAGACAGGAATCAGGTTGCCTTGGCGGGAAAGGTCGAGGAAGGTTTTGTAATCGGGGCAGGCCATGTAGACTCCGGAAGTGAAAAGTGATTGTTTGTTAGACCTGTAGTGGAACCTTTGGTTGTGATGTCTGATTTTGAAGTGTGCGTAAGTGTACCAAAATTTAAAGTAAGAAAATTAACATAGCGCTTGTATGGGTGTCAAGAATGCCTTGTAGGTGGTTTGTTTGCCTTGTGCCGGTTTGACTTCCTGATCTATTGGGATAGATTTTTATTGTCAGGCCTGGTTGACAATCCGCTTTTTAATGAAATAATAAGACTAAACTGATCCTGATTGTGCTCAGTTATCACAAACACCATTCAAAGGAGCATGGCAATGAAACTGACCCACAAATTCATGCTGACCAATGTCATCATCATCTTTCTTTCCATCGCCGTTACTGCGGCGATCTGCCTTTACGAAATGCAGTCCGAGTTCAAGGCCAAGGCGGCACTCGACATGGAGGCCAGGCTTAAAACCATGCACGGCCTGTTGCAAGCCAAGGGCAAGGAGATGCGTGTTGCCGATGGCAAGCTGCTGGTCGGCGATTATGTGCTGAACGACAACTTCGAGATCCCTGACCAGGTCAAGTCGATCTTCGGCGGGGCCGCCACCATCTTCATGGGTGATGTGCGCGTATCCACCAATGTCATGCAACCAGACGGCAAGCGGGCTGTCGGCACCAAACTGCAAGGTCCGGCCTACGATGCGGTGATCAAGGAAGGCAAACCCTACCGCGGCGCTGGCAATATCCTGGGGGTGCCATATTTTACTGCCTATGATCCGATCAAAAACAGCGCCGGCCAGGTGATTGGTGTGCTGTATGTGGGTGAGAAGCAGAGTGAGTACCTGGCGGTCTATAACCGTCTCAAGTATGTGACGTCCGGTATTGCCGTTGTACTGGCGGCAATATTTACCTTTGGTGCTGCCTTGGTAGTCAGAAAGGCGCTACAGCCTCTGGGTGAGATCGTGGCCATGATCAAGGATGTGGCCGAAGGCGAGGGAGACCTGACAAAACGCCTGCAGGTCAAGACCAACGACGAACTGGGCGAGGTCTGTTCCTGGTTCAATGTCTTTGTGGACAAGCTGCACGAGGTGGTTTCCCATATCAGCCGCACGACCCATCAGGTTGCCGATGCTGCCGCCCATCTGCACAGGACGGCGGAGCAGATGGCAACCGGCGCCGAAGAGGTGACTGCACAGGCCAGCACGGTGGCCACGGCAGGTGAAGAGATGTCGGCCACATCCGGGGATATCGCCCAGAACTGCGGTATGGCGGCGGAAGGATCTCGCCATGCCAGCGACGCGGCCGTTTCAGGCGCACGCGTGGTGGATGAGACGATTGTCGTGATGAACAGCATTGCTCAACGGGTAGAGCATACTGCCAAGACCGTTGACAGTCTGGGCAAACGTTCCGAGCAGATTGGCGAGATTGTCGGCACGATCGAGGATATTGCCGACCAGACCAACCTGCTGGCTCTGAATGCCGCCATCGAAGCGGCCCGGGCGGGCGAGCAGGGACGAGGTTTTGCCGTGGTGGCTGATGAAGTGCGCGCCCTGGCAGAACGTACCACCCGCGCGACCAAGGAGATCGGCGAGATGATCAAGGCCATTCAGCATGAGACCAGAAGTGCCGTAATTGCCATGGAAGAGGGGGTAATTGAGGTTGGCAAGGGTGGCGAGAAAGCCGCCAATTCCGGCAAGGCGCTGGAGCGGATCCTGGAGCAGATTAACGAGGTGACTACCCAGATCAACCAGGTTGCCACCGCAGCTGAAGAGCAGACCGCTACTACATCGGAGATCAGTAACAACATGCACCAGATCACCGAGGTGGTGGCCCAGACGTCCAGGATCGCACAGGAATCGGAACAAGCCGCGGATGAACTGGCAGGTCTGGCGGAAGACCTGCGCCAGGTTGTGTCCCAGTTCAAACTGTAGGCTCAAGCTGCTCTTGAAGTTTTAATATGTGCTTCACAGCCGTGAATATTATGGTATGATTATCGAACAAAACTGAGGGGGGAGCGCATGAACCATCCTGTTCAGCAAAAGATTCTGCTTGAAAGTGACACCAATGAACTGGAAATAGTGGAGTTTAGAATCGATGAAGTCGATTGGCATGGCAATGTGATCCCCTGCTATTATGGTGTCAATGTTGCCAAGGTGCGCGAGATCATTCGTCTGCCGCAGATGTCCAAGGTGGTCAACGCCAAGCCGGGTGTTGAGGGAATGATAAAACTGCGTGAAAAGGTCATCACAATCATCAATCTGGCCAAGGTGCTTGGCAAGGATACCGGTGACATGGTGGCGGATCGCGTAATCGTGCTGGAGTTTAATAACCTGATGGTTGGCGTGCTGGTGCATTCCGTATCCCGTATTTACCGGATTTCATGGAAAAACGTCGAACCGCCTTCCCGTTCAGTTGACAGCAGCCAGGTTACCGGGCTGGTCAAAATGGATGACCGCATCATTTTAGTGCTGGACTTTGAAAAGATCGTTGGCGAACTCTGCTCCGAGAGCGCCTTGAGGCCGGTTGACCAGCAGGAAATTCAGGAACGCGAACTGGATGCCCGCCGTTCGGAAAAAACCATTCTGGTTGCTGATGATTCGCTTTTTATTCGCAATACCATGTGTGCCAGCTTGCGCGGGGCCGGTTACAATGTGATCGAGGCGGAAAACGGCGCCATTGCCTGGGACATGATCCAGGACAGGCTGAAGCAGAGCCAGCAGGAAGGCGTTGATGTCAGGAGGGTGCTCAGCCTGATTATCACCGATGTGGAGATGCCGCAGATGGATGGCCTGCATCTGACCTCGCTGATACGAAAAAATGACAACTTCAATGACGTGCCGATTGTGATTTTCTCTTCACTTGCCTCGGAGGATAACAAACGCAAGTGGATGAATCTGGGCGCCCAGCACATCCTGACCAAACCTGATTTGCCCAATCTGGTCAAGGTGGCGGACGAGCTTTCCGTGTTCTAGTTTTGTCTTGACAAATAAAACGGCGGTGTGATTTAGTTGCGCATATGAAAAATCATGGCTTGTTTACAACTTATTCCTTTTACTTCTGGTTCGGCTTTTATTTTAAGCCGTCTGCCCGGGCAAAGGTGTAAGCAGTGTAATCGCCAATCAAAACACCACAAGGCCGGGGCAGACGGAAGTCTCCCCGGCCTTGCTTTTTTTCATGCTGTTTTCAGCGTGTACCTGGGCCGGGGGCATAATCTTCCGGCCCGTTGTCGTTTGTGGGAAAAGGAGCAGTCAATGATTATTGTAATGAAGGCGGGTGCGGCAAAAAGGGACAGGGATGAGGTTATCAGGCGGATCAGGGAGTTGGGCTACAAGCCGCATATTATCCATGGTGCCACCAGGGATGTGATTGGAGCCGTGGGGGACGAGCGTGGCAAGGCGGTGCTGCAGACACTGGAATCGATGCACGGCGTGGAAAACGTGGTGCCGATTCTGCAGCCCTACAAGCTGGCATCCAAGGAGATCAAAAAAGAACGCAGCCAGATCAGGATTGGCGACAGCGTAGTAATTGGCGGCAGCCAGGTGATCGTCATGGCCGGGCCTTGCTCGGTGGAGAACGAGAGACAGATTATCGAGTCTGCTGAAGCGGTGAAAAAGTCCGGCGCCCAGATGCTGAGGGGCGGCGCCTTCAAACCTCGCACATCCCCTTACTCATTCCAGGGGCTGGAGGAGGAGGGGCTTAAGTTGCTGGCCAAGGCGCGTGAACTGACGGGTCTGCCTTTTGTAACCGAGGTGATTAACCCGGAGACAGCCGAACTGGTGGCAGAGTACTCCGACATGCTGCAGATCGGAGCACGCAATGCCCAGAACTTCGCGCTGTTGAAGAAGGTGGGCCAACTGGGCCGACCGGTGCTGCTCAAGCGGGGAATGTCCATGACCATCCAGGAGTTTCTGATGAGTGCCGAGTACATCATGAGCGAGGGGAATCAATCGGTGATCCTCTGCGAACGGGGCATTCGTACCTTCGAGACAGCCACCCGCAACACCCTTGACCTCTCGGCCATTCCTGTGCTGCATGAAAAGACCCATTTGCCGGTGGTGATCGACCCATCCCACGGGACAGGTAACCATCATTATGTGGCGCCCATGTGCTATGCCGCGGTTGCCGCCGGGGCAGACGGCCTGATTGTTGAAGTCCACCCGGATCCGGAGCATGCATCCAGTGATGGGCCGCAGTCGCTCAAGCCGTCAAAATTTGACGCCATGATGTTGAAATTGAGGAGATTTGCCGAAGCGGCGGACAGAACTTTGTGACTGGGGACTGGGGACTGGGAAAAACAAAAGTATTTACCAGCCCTTAGTCCCTGGTACCGGACTTATTCATGATCCGGATATAGTTTTTCGATCTGACTAAATGTGTCGACACAATCCAGAAATACCTCGACCAGTTCCGGGTCAAACTGTTTGCCGGATTCTTTTTTGATCTCGTTTATGACGTCCTCTTCGGTCCAGGCTTCCTTGTAGCAACGGCTGGAGGAGAGGGCGTCATACACGTCGGCCAGTGCCACAATCCGGCCGTAGAACGGGATCTCTTCCCCTTTTTTGCCGCGTGCCCTGCCGTTTTCGTCCTCATAACCCGACAGTGGCTGCTGGGTCTTCGGATCAATGAAGCCGGGATATCCCTTGCCATCCCACCGTTCGTGATGGTTCAGGGCCACGATGCTGGCTGATTCATCCAGGTCTGAGTAAATGTCCGGAAACAGGTTGGCGCCATACAGGGTGTGCAGTTTCATGACCTGAAACTCTTCGGGCGTGAAACGCCCCGGCTTTTTCAGGATGGTGTCAGATATGGCTACCTTGCCCACATCATGCAGCATGGCAGCCATGCGCAGTATGTCACGGTTGTGGTCGATCTCTTTCAGCGGGATGCCCTTTTTCTGTGCCCAGGCCTCATAAAGTGCCACTGCGTAGGATGCGACCCGATTGACGTGTGGCCCGGTTTCCTTGGGGTCGCGCAGTTCCGCCATCTTGTTCATTCGCAGGATAATCTCGCGCGTCATCTTGGCGCGCTCAACGGCATTAGCCGCGTTGTTGGCGAAATAGACGATGATGTCCTCCTGGTCGTCCCGGAAGGCTATCACGTTACCCGCGCTGTCCTTGGCGTTGATTAGCTGCAGTACGCCAACAACGTCGCTTCTGGGGTTCACCAGCGGTATGGTCAACATCGATCTTGTGCGGTAGCCGGTCTGCTGGTCGTATGAACGGTTGAACGAAAACTGGTAGGAGTCGTTGAGTTCATACACATCGGCGATGTTCAGCATTTTGCGCTTTACAGCCACATAGCCGGCGATGGAGTTGCAGTCGATCGGCATGCTGAATCTGGTATAGGGCAATTTTCTGCCTGGTGTGAGCTGCTTCTGCATGGTGTCATTCTGGGCGTAGCTGAAATGCAGGCGGTTGCCGTCCTTGATATAGATCGAGCCGGCGTCGCAATTGGTGAATGCGCGTGCCTCGCCCAGGATCTTTTCCAGCAGGATATCAATATCCTTGATCTGGGATATTTCCAATCCAAGTTCGAGGATCATTTTCAGCATGCTGTCCTGACATTCCATTGTTTTCCCTCCTCTGCCTTAGACATATATCTTAACGCAATAGGCGGATATGACAAGCAAAAGCTTGGCTTGTGTCTTTGTCTGTCTGGCTGGATATTTCATGTTGCAGAT